>NZ_CP098756.1 GCF_023746555.1 Brevibacillus ruminantium | reverse complement strand
TACGGTTATTGTAGTGATCTGTGGGTATTGATCAAAAAAAGTGTATATGGAGGGGAATTTATTGGAGCAGCAGCAGGGTTCGAAGAAATTTGAAAAAGGGAAGTTTATTACACTGGTGATCGCCGTTTTTTTCGGTGGGCTGGTGACGATCGTGGGGGCCGTATATGCTCATGCCTTGTTATTCCTCGTTGTGGGTTTCTTTCTGGGTAAGTTTTTGGAAAAAGCTTTGTCTGCTATACGAGATTATCGTCTCTCTCTGAAGCTTGACCGTGTTCACTGGTCGCAGGTTGAGTATGAAGCGATTAAGAAAGAGCGCGATGCGTTACGCGCTACGCTCAGCCAGCAGGCAATGAATTATAATACTGCCGGGGTACCCCACCGTTCGGGGGGCGGAGCACCCCCGGCGGTGGGGTACCCTTGGCCAACGAGCGTGGATGAGAGTCAGTATGTTTATCGGGGAGGGGACTACTCTTGATCGAGATCATAACGGGACTGCCGGGCTTTGGAAAGACGCTGACAGCCTCTAGGTGGGCTTTGAAGAAGATGAAGAAGGGGAAAAAGGTTTATGCGAATTATCCCCTTCAAGGGGCTGAGTATTTTTCAGACATTCTGCAAGTCCTTGGGAAAGTAGAGAACGCGCTCATTGTTGTTGATGAGGCGGGTATCGTTTTCGATCAGCTCACGATGTATTCGACGCCACCGCAGACGTGGATGGAACTGCGCCAGCACAGAAAGGATGGGGTTGACCTCCTTTTGACGGCTCAATCGCCGCACGATGTGGCTTATCCCTTAAGACGTCTTATCCAGTTCGAGTATAATATTTTCTTTAAATTTGATCGGTTTGTAACAGTGACTTGTCGGAATCCTCAGAGGGGGGGAGACAATTACGGAAAACGTCTGTGGTATCTTTCTCCGTCCCTTTTTGGGAAGTATGACACAAAACACAAGGTAGCTCTTGAAAAAGCTCAGGAGACGCAAGGGGAAGCGCCTATGACGTCGGATAGGTTTGAGTGGTACCGGAATATTCAGGAGTCTATGCTTTTGGAGGCGGCTGATGGCTTGGCTGCTTCGTTGGTTAAAAGATAAAGTTACATATATTTTAAGTAACCAAAACAAAAAGTCGCAAAAAAGTTTTGGTTACTACTTGCTTTTTGGTAACCTTTACGTTACAATAAAGGTAACCAAAAAGGAGGTAGTTGTTATGGAGAAAATTACCGGGAAAGTTCGTTTGCAGTACAAGGGGGAACGCCGTACGTTTGATTATGAAATTGATGAAGGTTACCTTATCCATATAAAGGACGGTATTGAATTGCCTGAACAACTTTATAGTAAAGTTTGGGAAAAGATTTATGATAAACACATTGATCTTTATAAATCGCAAGAGTATTATGATTACGTTTCTCATAATAGTAACGAAAATAAAAGTGATAAAGTTACTAAAATACAAAAAGGTACAAAAAAAGAAAAGGAAACTGAAATGAAAAAGGAACCTGATCAAAACGATCCAGAAAAAGAAAAGTTACTAAAAAGGATTAAGGAACTAGAAGAGGCGAACGAACGACTGAAAGAGCGCCGGGGCGGTCGCCCGGCTATTGGGGAGACCCGGAAGGTAAGTCTTACGCTGCCGACCCATATCTGGAGTGATATTGATGCGGCGGTCAGGGTCGGCAAGGTGAAACAGAGTAGTGTTTTGCGTGAAATGATAGTTAGGGCTCATGAGTCGGATCTCTTGTTTTGGAAGGAGGTCAGGGAGAGATAATGAGGAAACCTATCCAAGTGCCAGAAGAGGTAAAAACGAAGGTTGAGGACTTGAAAAGACAACTGCAAGCGCGGACAGAGTATGAGGTAATCGAAAAGCTGATCGGATATTACGAAAAGAAACAGTGCCATTTGCATCTGGATGAGGCGGTTAAGGAAGAATTTCGAGCAGCAAAAAATCAACTTCGTATTTACTCGGACTCGGATTTTGTGAAGTTCCTTTTGCATCATTGGTCCCAGTCGAAGGAAATCAGTAAGGAAGCACTAAATTTATTACTAACGATCCGTTAAGGAGGGGGAATGTAATATGCGTTATACAGTTACGGCGTTTGAGATGATTGATACTGTTGGTGGTCTTTTGGAAAATGTGGCGGAGCAGCAGTCTGTTACTACATCGGGTCAGGCTGAGAAGTTGGCGAAAGAGTGGACGGAAACGGGGAAGTATAGCTCGATCTATATTAGTTATCGTCATAGGGATTCGTCTTGCTATTGGAATCCAGCGGTTGGTTTTGAAGTTGTAGGGAAAGATTGGCTTTCCCATTTTGAAGAACAGGGAGGTAATCAAGAATGACTATTCAAGAGTTGATTAAAGAGGCTAAGAAGGCTGGTTTTACAATGGTTTCCGATGGTGTTGAAATGTGGGATTTGGATAATTTTTTAGAAGCTATGCAAGATGACGAGGCAGACTATTCGTTCCATTTTGAGGGTATTGTTCGTCGCTATGACGAACGTGGTTATGAGGAGAGCTCGCCACTATTTCGTTTTTTCAAAGGGGAGGGAGAGTTGTGAAAAAGATCGTTACTCTTAATAACGGGACTGAGTGGGAGGTTCCAGATCGGCCGCCAGTGGGAGCAGGTCGGAAACCGTGGAAGCGTATGGCAGAGATTGTACTTATGCCTACGGCTGTAGATGGACGGGTTTTTTGTCGGTGCTGCAAGTCCCATTTTGAAATTGAGGAGCTGCGGGAGGAAAAGAAGAGTTTGCGTTTTTGTTCGCCTTGCTGGGGAGTTAACGGTGTTGCTGATCAACTAGAGCGGCGTTCAGAGGAATCTATGGAGGTTTTCTATCAGTTGGGGTTTTTTGAAAGAAAAGACTGAGAAACGGAGCCGGGGGGGCTGCGTAGCAGCCCCCCCGGTGGAGTTTCTTCTTATCTTGATACTATAGAAACAACTGGTCAGTTTTGAAAGTTGGTTGCGACTTAGAGCCACAAGGGATTAAGCCACTTTTGGTGGTTGAACGGAAATAGACAAAAAAATCCCCTTTGTGGTATAGTCAGTTTGTCCGAACCAACTTCATACCAGAAAGGGGCTTCGTTTTGTCATGTCTATTTTACAACATGGACAAGCTCAAAGCAATATGGGTGAAATCCTGAATTTGTCGTCAAAAACTGGCAGGAAACAACCTTGGCGACGTCACAAGTTTTTTTCGTCACAGGTTGCGGAATCGTATTTTCGTCTCGCGAACAATACCCATTTTGATACTGCAAAGTATCAATGGCACGCTGACGAAGATGGGGAAGTGTACGACATTGTGAAGCTGCGAACGCCGTACGACCGGAAGGCTGAGAATATTCTTAGTTGCGCGTCTTGGCTGAAGGTTGGTGTGTGTGCGAATGGCCATAAGCAGCTGACAGGTGCGAGTTTCTGTAGGTCAAGGCTTTGCCCGATGTGTGCTTGGCGAAGATCGTTTCTGATCGCTCATCAGATTAAACGTGTAGGTCACGAAGTGGCCCAGCAGCAGAAAGTACGTTGGTTGTTTCTGACACTAACGGTTCGAAATATGCCGTTTGAGGAACTACATGCGGGGATTACTCAGTTGATGGAGGCTTTTCGGAAACTGTCGAGGTATACGCGATTCAAGAACGCTGTTTTAGGCTGGTATCGCTCTTTGGAGGTTACCCGGAACTTGGACAAGCATTCTGAATGGTACGGGACGTTCCATCCGCATTTGCACGTGCTTTTGTGTGTGCCGACGACTTATTTTAAGTCTGCAAAGACTTATATTGACCAGGCTGAATGGACGAAGATGTGGCAGAAAGCATTAAAAGTTACTTATACTCCATTGGTACATATACAGGTGGTTAAACCGAAAAGGAACAAAAAGGTCGAGGCCGATCTTCTTGCAGACTACGGTCTGGACATTGGGGAGGTAGGCGACTCGCGAGAGTTGACGGGGGCAGCTATCGCGGAGACAGCGAAATATTCTGTTAAGCCCGGGGAATTGGTCGTTTTTTCGGACGGTTGCTACTGTTCCGGGAAATGTACGTGCGGAAACGAGCAGAAACCCTACATGGAGCACAAGATCGACGAGGAGGAAACCGATTTTTCGGTGTTTGCTTTCGATCTCGTTTTGTCCAGGCGTCGCCTCAAGGCTTATGGCGGGCTGCTCAAAGAAGTTTGGAATAGGTTGCAGCAGGAAGAGAAGATGGTAGACCCGGAAGCTGACGACGCCGATCTGGTTGGTGTGACTGAGGACGAGAAATGCACCTGCTCTACGTGTCAGTCGGCTTTGCTGGAGACTCTTTACCGATGGCAGCCGGGGGTTAATCACTATATTTCGACGTGAGGCTATCCGCATGGATAGCCTTTTGCTATGCTTTTCCTGCTATGGGAGAAAAGGGAGGGGGTTATTCATTGCCTAGACCAAGAAAGTCAGAGCAGGATAAGAAGCAGTCAATTACGATAGTATTGCCGGGTTGGTTAATGTCTTGGCTTCGGCAGCAGCAGGATAAACCTAGCAAACTGATTGAGTCTTTGCTCCTACGCCACAAAGAGGAATTGGAAAAAAAGGACTAGACAGCATTTCCCTGTTTTGGTAGTATGGTTTCGGAAACAGTTTTCGCCACGCGAAAACTAGTTCGTAAGAACTTGATAAAAAAGGAGAAGACGCTTGTCTTGGCGGACCCGTCTTCTCCCCTGTGGCAGCACCTTACTTTGGCCGGTAGGTGCATACCACGTGTACCATTGTACTGTGATAAGCGTTTGAACGCAATCATGGTATGTTTGGTGCTAATTACGAACGGAAGAGTCCGCCAAGCGCGGACTCTTTTTGTTTTTAGGCCACAAACTTTTGGTAACCAAAACTATTTAGGGGGAATTGTACGATGGAGGCAATGGTACTTGTGCTTGGAGTAGACCGTTACAAAATGGACGGGGATATCAGTGGGTGCAAGATGACGTATGTCGATCTGAGCGAGATTCCTGACCGCCCAGACGATCAGCAAGGTTATCACGCGATCACGGAAAACCTCGCATATGGAGTGTATGAGCAGTTTATGGGCGCGGGCATCTACCGAGCCCGGTTTAATCGAACAACAAAGACTGCGCGGAACGGCAAGTCGATGGTCGCGCTGACCATCAGCGCGATTGAGCCTGTCGAGATGCTCAACTTTGTGGAGATGGCGGGCTAGGAGATGCCGCGCGTAGCGATTAGCGGATATATCGTGGGGTTCCGGCTCCGTGAGAACGCGAAGCAGGAGCGTTATGGTGTGGTGGATTTGCTACAGTTCGGCTCGCAGCAGGCAGACAGTGAAATCGTTCCGTTGCTTGTGTACGACCGGGATATGCAAGTGCACATACATCAGCGCTTCCTCGTCGGACAAATTCGTCCGGCGAGTTTTTTCTGCAACATCGTCACACGGGAAAAGTCCGGCTGGATGTGGATTGCTGACCGTCTTGTCGAATTAGGCCGAAACGTGTCGCAGGAAGAAGACCTTTCCACCTCAGTAGTTGTCAACGGTACCGGACCCCATGTAATGGGGGAGGATAAGGAGTTGACGACGGGTAACCTGGCTGAATGATTCACCTAAAGCCCACCCTGTTGATCCCCCAGACAACCCGTTGTCTGGGGTTGCCACCCGGCGAGGGAGGGATTCCAAAGGCATAGCCTTTGGCCGCCGGAGGCTATACGGGGTCCGGGGAAAAAGTTTCCCCGGCGGGTTTGGGCAGAGCCCAAAAGGGAGGTTTCGCATGGAAGAAGAGGTTATAGAATCAGAATCTAGCGCCGAGTGGGGAAACGGAGTGTCGGACGAATTGCTAGAGGAGATTTCCGGGAAAATGGACACGGTTATAGACCAACTGAAAGCCCTGACGGAAACAGTTGGCTCCATCCATGACTGGCTGCTCGTCCTGTTCTTCGTGGTCGCTGTTTCGCTAGGGGTCGTCGTTGGCTATCTGATTGGAAAGCGGTGATAGCGTGAGTGAGTACGTTGCGCTGATAGAGGCGTTCGTAGTTATGGCAGGGGCTTCGTTTTTGTTCCACCTGTTCTGGTCTTTCTTCTGGTCGTCTACTACGGTTACGGAGACAGTGGTACATGTCGACAACTGGGAGGCGAAATAGGTTGGTTGACGGGAACGCTCTAGTCTACTTTTTCGGTTCAATCGTTTTTGGTTACTTTTTGGGGCTGCTAAAGGCCCTTCAAAGGAGGCAGGGCTAGGTGCGATTTTCTTGGAAGGTGCTGCTGCTGCTGCTCTTACTCTTTAACAGTCTGGGAGGGTTTGTAAACGCTGCGTCTAACGACGTTCCGCCCGGTTACTTGAGGGGGAAGCTTCCTACTGAGGTTAAGGTTATCGGAAAAGGTGACCCGGCCACTCTTACTGACGGCAATAGCGAAACGGGAATGACTTTCCACCCTGTAGCGAAGTACACCTTTGATACTCCCGTTGATATTGGAAAGCTGTACATGAAGAGTACGAGGGGGCTTAATGTCCGTTTTCTGGATGAAAATGGGGTAGACGTCAGGGCACCATTGGGGACTAGTTGGACGACAGAAACTTATGAGTTCGAGGCTTACGGTGTAAAGAGTGTCGTCTTTAATACTACTAGTACGAACTATGGTACCTACTACGAATTGGAGCTTTACCCGATTCCTCCACCACCCCCACCAGAGGGAGTTACCCTTTCTTCCAGGGATGTATCGCCTGATAGTGTGACGCTTGATTTTTCAGCAAAGGAAGGGACTTTTACCTCTTTTGCGCTTTATCGTGACGACACTTTGCTGAACACTTTCACGGCGCCGGGTTCCTATCAGGATACGGGGCTACAGCCGAGTACGACCTATACCTACAAGCTTGTTACTACTAACAAATCGCCGGAATCGAAAACGGAGAAGACGATTTTCGTAAGGACATTAGGGCCTCCGCCGCCACGTCCAGAAATAGAGTCTTTCACGGTGGAGCGTGTCAGCCATGATCGCGTTGTTCTGAATTTCGCGGCGAAGAACCACACGAAATACCTGTTGTATCGAGACGGTGAGTTGCTGAGGCAGCTTCCGGCATCTTCGTCGTACTATCAGGATTTTGCTGTTTCTCCGGATACGTCTTATTCCTACCGTTTGGTTGCGGAGAATGAGATCGGACAGGCAGAAAGAGAGGTTACGGCAAAAACGCTTAAAGAGCCTCCACCGGAGCCTCCGGGGCCACCACCATCACCGATGCCTGATCCGCCGCCTTCGACGGGCCTTCCTGATCTGGGCGATCCAGACACAGGTAACGAGGATTTGGACGGTGCACTGGACAAGTTGAAAGACGGGCTAGAGCCGATCAAAAATGGCGGGATGATTGTTGTATTCTGGTGCATTCTGATCGCTTTAGCGCTGTTCGGCCTTCTCTGGATATTTCAAATTTGGAAAAAGTGGATGGCTGGTGCTTCTGGTGGCTCTGGTGGTGCTTCTGGTGCATCTTCGGCAAGAGGCAAAGGAAAAGGACGAGGAGGTTCCCGCGGCGGTGGGAAACGGCGGCGTAAGAAGAAAGCGCCTGCTTTCTTTGACCCGCAGTTCGTTGCGGGAAAGCTCTACGACAAATTTGGTTCCAATACCCGTAAGGGGAGTGGGGGCGGTGCCGGGAAAGAGTCAGGATACCGAACTTACAGCCACAACGGGAAGGAATATAGAGTGCGTGAGGGCGGTTCTTACGACTCACGTACCAAAATCAATGACACCTTAAAACGATTCAGGTAAAGGAGAGGTTTTTGTGTTGGACAAGCTGAAATCTTTGGGGCAAAAGGTAGTAACAAAAGGAAGACAAGGGGCGAAAAAGATTGCTGCTGGTGCATTAGCTTTGGCTGCTTTCGTGACGGCTGCTACTCCTTCGTTCGCTGCTGTTAACACAGGCAACGCTGATTTGGACAACGTTATTGGAACGCTCGATGAGGGCGCAACTTCGATGAAGGTGGGCGCGCTCTATGTGATCGGCGCGGTTATCTTGATTGCAATCGGTATCTTTGGAATTCGTTGGATTTGGGGCATCTTCCGTGGCTGGATGTCCATGGCGAAGTAAGCCTATGCAGGCAAAAAAATGGTGGCTAGTTGCTCTCGTGACTAGCCTCTTTTTTTCGGTTGTTTCGCCCGTTTTTGCCTACTATAAGAGTCCGGTTGACTTGCGAGGTGACGGGTATATTCGTTTCGGAGATCGGGATAATCCTCCGACTCAGCCGAACGGAATCTCCATCATGGTAGACGAGTCATCAATCAGCCACACGCTAGTAAATATTGCGGTTGCAATGTGGCCGGGTTTGATTAAGCAGCGGAAGATCGACAAATTCTTGCTCATAGCCAACGGTAAAATCGTCGAAGAATTTTGGCCTCTTAAAGTAGAGGACGAAGAGACAGGGGAATTTATCGATTCGGGCTTTTATATCGTGAAACCCTCCATCGCCGAATTGATTGGTACTCGCTCTTACTTTCAGGTTGTAGCTGTGCAGATCGAGGGTGATGGTCAGTATGCCGTCGCGTGGTCGAATGTCACGCCAGAAATACAAATGAAACCTCTCCCGGTTAAGGACGAGGAAGCGATTTCTGTGCTGTATGCGATTCTGGAAAAGCTGAAGGAGATTTTGGCGAAGTTGGCCGAGATTATTCCTTTGCTCCAGAAGATGCTGGATATGCTCCAAAAAATCAGTAAGCAAATTGAGACGATGTTCACGCCGAGTCCGGCCGCAGCTGCGCGACTCGAAGAAGCGGCTAAAAACCTGTTTGAGAAAACGCCGATTGACGATATCCAGAAGCAAATGGACAAGACGAAGGACATGTTTACGAATACACCGACGAATAGGCCGTTGTCTGAGTTGACGTTTGGGGAGAAACGGGACTGGTTCGGAACGGGCCGATCACATTACTTGATCGATTTGACAGATTGGAAAGAGTACCTAAAAGTTATGCGGGCGTTGATGGACGCTGCTGTTTGGGTGTTGTTCTTCCTATTCCTGATTCGTTACTTGCAACCGAAACTAGATATTTGAGTAAGCAGTATACTTTTTTTCTTCAGCTGCGTGCGGATCGCCCAGGAGTTTGTAAACAGATTTTGCCCTGGTCTTTGCTTTTTTGTATACGGTTTGTGAGCTACAGCCGGCTTTTTTGTAGACAGGGGGTTTTTCGTTGAATGCGATAGACGGGATGTTCAACTATGTTTCTAGCTTCTTGGAGAAGGTGGCTGACTGGGTGCAGCCTATTTCGATTCCGTGGAACAAGCTGACGGAGAAATGGGCTGTGTTTCAGCCGTACATCACGAAGTGGAATACAATCTTTCCACTGGATAGTTTGATGATCGTTGCGGGGCTGATTTTGGGTTTCATCACAATCATTCTCGTGATCTGGACAATCAAGTTTATCAAGGGTTTCATTCCGTTCATGGGGTAAACAGATGTGAGCTTCAGCTGATCGTTTTTGTAAACAAAAAAACGACCGGCTGCGGATGGAATGTTTACAAAATGAGCTGGCCAGGTTGATTTTTTGTT
>NZ_CP098755.1:4710000-4982500 GCF_023746555.1 Brevibacillus ruminantium | reverse complement strand
CTAAACCGTCAGGTTTACCTGGCGGGGTTGTGGGGCGTCTCACATGGAGTTACAAAAGACGCGCGTAGGTGAACAGTTTGGGAAAGCTGACCATAGAGCGTGACAGTCGCGTAGCCCAAACGCGCGTCTCTCCGAGACCCACCCCGAGTAGCGCGGGACACGTGAAATCCCGTGTGAATCTGGCAGGACCATCTGCTAAGGCTAAATACTACCTAGCGACCGATAGTGAACCAGTACCGTGAGGGAAAGGTGAAAAGCACCCCGGGAGGGGAGTGAAATAGTACCTGAAACCGTGTGCTTACAAATAGTCGGAGCCCGATCTATGGGTGACGGCGTGCCTTTTGTAGAATGAACCGGCGAGTTACGGTAGCGTGCGAGGTTAAGTCGAAGAGACGGAGCCGCAGCGAAAGCGAGTCTGAATAGGGCGCAAGTACGTTGCCGTAGACCCGAAACCGTGTGATCTAGCCATGTCCAGGGTGAAGGTAGGGTAACACCTACTGGAGGCCCGAACCCACGCACGTTGAAAAGTGCGGGGATGAGGTGTGGCTAGCGGTGAAATTCCAATCGAACTCGGAGATAGCTGGTTCTCCCCGAAATAGCTTTAGGGCTAGCCTCGGAATTAGAGTCTTGGAGGTAGAGCACTGATTGGGCTAGGGGCCCTCATCGGGTTACCGAACTCAGTCAAACTCCGAATGCCAATGACTTATGTCCGGGAGTCAGACGATGAGTGCTAAGATCCATCGTCAAGAGGGAAACAGCCCAGACCATCAGCTAAGGTCCCCAAGTGTATGTTAAGTGGGAAACGATGTGGAGTTGCCCAGACAACCAGGATGTTGGCTTAGAAGCAGCCACCATTTAAAGAGTGCGTAATAGCTCACTGGTCGAGTGACTCTGCGCGGAAAATGTAACGGGGCTAAACATACCACCGAAGCTATGGCAGTCCTTATGGACTGGGTAGGGGAGCGTTCCAAGCAGCAGTGAAGCCGTACCGGAAGGAGCGGTGGAGCGCTTGGAAGTGAGAATGCCGGTGTAAGTAGCGAAAAGACAAGTGAGAATCTTGTCCACCGAAAGCCTAAGGTTTCCTGGGGAAGGCTCGTCCTCCCAGGGTTAGTCGGGACCTAAGCTGAGGCCGAAAGGCGTAGGCGATGGACAACAGGTTGATATTCCTGTACCACCTCTGTACCGTTTGAGCAATGGCGTGACGCAGGAGGATAGGGTGAGCGGCCTACTGGATGGCCGTCCAAGCAGCAAGCCTGGTGTGTAGGCAAATCCGCACACTATCAAGGGCAAGCTGTGATGGCGAGGGAAATTTTAGTACCGAAGTCCCTGATTTCACACTGCCAAGAAAAGCGTCTAGCGAGGAACAAGGTGCCCGTACCGCAAACCGACACAGGTAGGCGAGGAGAGAATCCTAAGGTGCGCGGGATAACTCTTGCTAAGGAACTCGGCAAAATGGCCCCGTAACTTCGGGAGAAGGGGCGCCCCGGTAGGGTTTATAGCCCGAGGGGGCCGCAGTGAAAAGGCCCAAGCGACTGTTTAGCAAAAACACAGGTCTCTGCGAAGCCGCAAGGCGAAGTATAGGGGCTGACGCCTGCCCGGTGCTGGAAGGTTAAGGGGATGGGTTAGCGCAAGCGAAGCTTTGAACCGAAGCCCCAGTAAACGGCGGCCGTAACTATAACGGTCCTAAGGTAGCGAAATTCCTTGTCGGGTAAGTTCCGACCCGCACGAAAGGCGTAACGACTTGGGCGCTGTCTCGGCAAGAGACCCGGTGAAATCATAATACCTGTGAAGATGCAGGTTACCCGCGACAAGACGGAAAGACCCCATGGAGCTTTACTGTAGCCTGGTATTGGAACTTTGTGCATCATGTACAGGATAGGTGGGAAGCTGAGAAGCAGGGGCGCCAGCCTCTGTGGAGCTGTCGGTGGGATACCACCCTTGATGTACGGAGTTTCTAACTCGTCACCCTGATCGGGTGAGAGGACCATGCCAGGTGGGCAGTTTGACTGGGGCGGTCGCCTCCTAAAAGGTAACGGAGGCGCCCAAAGGTTCCCTCAGAATGGTCGGAAATCATTCGTAGAGTGTAAAGGCAGAAGGGAGCTTGACTGCGAGACCTACAAGTCGAGCAGGGACGAAAGTCGGGCTTAGTGATCCGGTGGTTCCGCATGGAAGGGCCATCGCTCAACGGATAAAAGCTACCCTGGGGATAACAGGCTTATCTCCCCCAAGAGTCCACATCGACGGGGAGGTTTGGCACCTCGATGTCGGCTCATCGCATCCTGGGGCTGAAGTAGGTCCCAAGGGTTGGGCTGTTCGCCCATTAAAGCGGTACGCGAGCTGGGTTCAGAACGTCGTGAGACAGTTCGGTCCCTATCTGTCGCGGGCGCAGGAAGTTTGAGGAGAGCTGTCCTTAGTACGAGAGGACCGGGATGGACGCACCGCTGGTGCACCAGTTGTCACGCCAGTGGCACAGCTGGGTAGCTATGTGCGGAAGGGATAAGCGCTGAAAGCATCTAAGCGTGAAGCCCCCTCCAAGATGAGACTTCCCACAGCGCAAGCTGGTAAGACCCCTCATAGACGATGAGGTTGATAGGTTCGGTGTGGAAGCGCGGCAACGCGTGGAGCTGACGAATACTAATCGGTCGAGGACTTATCCACAAACCTTTAGCAATCATGCATATCCAGTTTTGAAAGTGCGAAACCAACCTCGTAAGAGGTTTTTTTATGGAGCTGTGGTGAAGTTGGAGTTCACGCCGGTCTGTCACACCGGAGGTCGCGGGTTCGAGTCCCGTCAGCTCCGCCATTTTCCACTTTCTCTTTCAGTTTCTCTGTGTTTCGCGGCTCGGTAGCTCAGTCGGTAGAGCAGAGGACTGAAAATCCTCGTGTCGGCGGTTCGATTCCGTCCCGAGCCATCTTTGTTGCGAGCCATTAGCTCAGTTGGTAGAGCATCTGACTTTTAATCAGAGGGTCGAAGGTTCGAGTCCTTCATGGCTCACCAGTACTATATCCCCAAAAGTGACGTAGTGCCTTATTCCAAGGACTTTTGGGAACATGGTATCAAAAATATGCGGACGTAGCTCAATTGGTAGAGCGTCGCCTTGCCAAGGCGAAGGTCGCGGGTTCGAGACCCGTCGTCCGCTCCATAGAAGCAATTCAGGTCCCTCACCCGTTCCGGGTTCACCCTCGGGGATGAGACAGAAGCAATGCTCGGGTACATCTGATCTGGCTGCGCGAAGGAGCAAATCGACGCAGAGTCGCCAGTAGGAAGCGAGACCCGTCGTCCGCTCCATAGAAGAACTGATACAAAACACCACTTGCTGTTCAGCCAGTGGTGTTTCCTGCTTTTTGGCGAGAAAAGCCCATTCACACCTTCTGAAAAAGAAGTTATACGGGGCAAAGGAAAACTTTAAACGGGTGCATCACCTTGTAGGCTAGGGGCGCTTCTGGTACGATACATGAAGGTACTGCCCCTGTGATGCTGGAGGTTCTATGAAACAAAACAAAAGTGTCGTGAACAAGACTATTATTCATTTCAACCAGGATGCTCGTTTCTTTGTCGAACGAGGCCTGCGTTTTTTACAGCGCTATGATTATGAAAAGGCGATGCGCAGCTTTCGTCGGGCCATCGAACAGGAACCGAAAAACGCCGAGTATCAATGCCATCTGGCAAGTGTATTGGCGGAAATCGGTAATTTCCAGGCGTCTAACGATATTTTGTACGATGTCCTTGAAAAATGTGGTCCTCAGATGGTAGAAGTCTACTTCTATATGGCAAATAATTACGCCAATCTGGAAGATTACGAGATGGCGGAAGAGATGGCGATTCGCTATCTGCAACTGGAGAGTGACGGCTCGTACCGTGATGATGCGGAAGAGCTTCTGGATTACATCTACTTTGAACTGGATATGCCCCCTCGTCATTTTCTGGCTGGGGAGCGTGAGGATTTGTACAGCAAGCACGAGCGTGCGCGGCATAGTTTGGAAGAAGGCCGTTTTTTAGAAGCATTGGAGCTGTTAAAAGAGATTGTCGAGTCAGATCCTTCTTTCATGCCTGCATGGAATAATCTCTCCTTGGCTTACTACTACGTAGGTGATTTTCAGCAGGCGATGACCACGATTGAGGAAACGCTGGAGCGTGATCATGGCAATCTCCATGCGCTTTGCAATCTGGCTGTGCTGTTGTCCCATCACAACCAGGCCAAAGAACTGGTAACCTTGATTCAAATGCTAAAAAAGGTCGTTCCCTACCATCCCGATCATGCCTACAAGCTGGCAACCACCATGGGTGTGTTGGGACAGCATGAGGAAGCGTATCACCTGTACGCCAAGATGCTGAAGTCCGGCCGTCCCCATGAAGCATGCACCTACCACTACGCTGCCATCTCCGCGTATATGAGCGGCCGGAAGGAACAAGCGATTCGCTGGTGGCTCAAAGTAAAGCAACTGGACCCGGACTCCGGGGTGGCTGAATACTATATGGAGATGGTAAAAGCGGAAAAGGACGGGCAAACTAGGGAAGTGATTCCGTATCATTACCATCAGCCGCAGCAGGAAGTCTCTTGGGAGAAAGCTCCTGAAACAGGAGTGGAAGAGCTGAAAAATGACCCGATGATCCGTGCATCCCTGCTTTGGGCACTGCAGCATGGACGGGATGAAGTGAAGTTTGCTGTGCTCCAGACGCTGGCGCTGATCGGCGATGCTGAGGCCGAGGCGGCTGTCCGGCAATGCTACTATCAGACGGACGATCCCCAGCTCCAAAAGCTGGCACTGCTTGCGTTGGCGGATATGGGGGCGGAGATGCCGACGGCGAAAGCGTCGCATACAGCCGAAGGAATGGCAGGCACCTCTGTCCGTACAGAGGCGCAGAGAATCGAGACCGGAAGCAGCACGGACGCGGTAGACAGCGTGGAAGCAATGATCTGTCGATCGCTTTGTGCAGAAGGAGAAAAGGAGCTGCGCGAGTGGTCCGTAGCACGCTGGAGAAGCTACGTGCAGAAAGGCAAGCGCTCCGTACAGGTGCAAAAGATTGTCGCGTGGGTGGCGGCACTCGAATATCTATACGGTGCATCGAAAGATGACAAAAAGCAGTCACAAGCCAAGCTTGCCGAAAAATACGGAGTCTCCCCATCAACTGTGTCAAAATGCGTAAAAGCGCTACAGCCCCTTGATTGAAATAGATTCTCATTTTATAATAAATATAAACAAACAATTGTTGTAGATTGAGGAGGCAATGGATCATGAGCGATCAAAAAGTGTACGACGTTATCATTGCCGGCGCTGGCCCTGCTGGGATGACCGCCGCTGTATATACCTCTCGTGCGAATATGAGCACACTTATGCTGGAGCGTGGTATTCCTGGCGGTCAGATGGCCAATACAGAAGAAATCGAAAACTACCCTGGCTTTGGGTCTATTCTGGGTCCTGACCTGTCTACCAAGATGTTTGAACACGCGCAAAAATTCGGTGCTGAATACGCGTACGGAGAGATCAAGGAAATCAAAGATGAAGAGCCGTACAAGCGCGTCATTACCTCCGACAAGGAGTACCTGGCCAAATCGGTTATTATCGCTACAGGTGCGGAGCATCGTCTGTTGGGTGTAGAGGGTGAAAAAGAGCTCTCCGGACGAGGCGTTTCGTATTGTGCAGTTTGTGATGGCGCCTTTTTCCGGGGAAAAGAGCTCGTCGTTGTCGGGGGTGGGGACTCTGCGGTTGAGGAGGCTGTGTTCCTGACGCGTTTTGCATCCAAAGTGACAATCATTCACCGCCGCGACCAGTTCCGGGCCCAAAAGATCCTGCAAAAACGTGCATTTGACAACGAAAAAATCGAAGTGATTTGGGATACCGTGGTGAAGAAAATCAACGGAGAAGGAAAAGTCCAAAGCGTTTCTCTGGAAAATGTAAAAACAGGAGAACAAAGCGAGCTGACGACGGATGGCGCCTTCATATACGTAGGGATGGACCCGCTGACCGAAAGCGTTCGCCATTTGGGCATCACTAATGAAGCCGGGTATGTGCTGACAGATGAACGCATGTATACAAAAGTAAAAGGGATTTTTGCTGCAGGGGATGTACGTGAAAAAATGCTTCGTCAGGTTGTAACAGCCACCGGCGATGGATCGATCGCTGCCCAATCTGCTCAACACTATGTAGAGGAATTGAACGAACGCCTCGCGGAAACAAATGTCACAATCTCTTAACCTGTTTGTAACATGAGTGAAATATTTGGCAGGTAAGATAAAGACAATGAATTGACCCCCTTATCTATACGAACCATTTGCGTGGCTGATAAAGCCACGCCATTTTTTTTCTATAAGGGACTACGCTTGGACAAAAACAACATCCAGATACAGAGTTACCATAGCCAACTGATGCGAAAATACCAAGGAATATGGTATGCTTACATCAGAATCGTAGGAGGCGAGTGGAGTGACAGAAGTGGGAAACGAGAGGGACGTAAATCTATTGATCATTACCGGGATGTCCGGTGCGGGAAAAACCGTTGCCGTTCAGAGCTTGGAAGATCTGGGTTTTTTTTGTGTAGATAATCTGCCGCCTGTCCTTATCCCGAAGTTTGCGGAGTTACTCAAGCAGTCAGGGGGCAATATTGAACGCGTCGCTTTGGTGGTAGATCTGCGCGGCCGTGAATTCTTCGAGAGTTTGTCAGAGGCCATTGACAGCTTAAATCAAACAGATGGGATTTCCTTCCATATCCTTTACCTGGATGCCAATGATCAGACGCTGGTTTCCCGGTATAAGGAAACACGTCGCCGTCATCCGCTTTCACCCAACGGTTCACCACTGGAAGGAATCCATGCCGAGCGTCGATTGCTTCAGGAAATGAAGGGGCGCGCCCATCAGATCATTGATACCAGCCAAATGAAACCGGCACAATTGCGAGAAAAAATAATTAGCCAGTATACCTTGCAAGGCTCATCCTTGACCATCAACATCCTGTCTTTCGGATTCAAGTACGGAACCCCGATTGACGCCGACCTGATGTTTGATGTGCGATTTTTACCTAATCCGCATTACGTTGAAGAATTGCGGCCAAAAACTGGGTGTGACCCGGAAGTGGCCGAGTACGTCATGAATCAGAAGGAAACAAAAGAATTTGTCGAAAAGCTGATTGATTTCTTGGCCTATACATTGCCGCATTACCAGCGAGAAGGGAAAAGCCAGCTGGTAATCGGGATTGGTTGTACCGGAGGTAAACATCGTTCGGTGGCGATTACCGAGCACTTGGGTGAAGTTTTTGCCAAAGACTTCTCCATTCGGGTCAGTCACCGTGACATGGAAAAAAGCAAGTAAGCATAGGATGGCAGGAAAAGAGAGAGAAGTCATCCGTGACGAAATGGGCCTTTGTATGTGTATCAGCATATAATGAGGTGACATATGCCGACGAGGAGAATGGGATCACAGCCTGGCAACCGGCTGCGGATAGTTGTGATCGGCGGTGGAACGGGACTGTCTGTCCTGTTAAGGGGATTAAAGCATGCGCCGGTTCATATAACGGCTGTTGTAACCGTCGCTGATGATGGAGGAAGCTCAGGCAGACTGCGTGAAGAGATGGATATGCTCCCGCCTGGAGACATCCGCAACGTGTTGACTGCCTTGGCCGATACCGAGCCGTTGATGGAAAAGGTGATGCAGTACCGTTTTTCTACGGGTACTGGATTAGCTGGGCATAATTTGGGAAATCTACTTCTTGCAGCGATGAATGAAATTACCGGGGATTTTGTCACGGCTGTCAAAAAGCTGAGTGATGTACTGGCCGTTCGCGGCGATGTGCTTCCGGCCTCGACACAATCGATCCGGCTCATGGCCGAGATGGAGGATGGTTCGATCATTGCGGGAGAATCACAGATCCCGCTGACGGGCAAGAGGATCAAGCGGGTATATCTTGATCCTGAGGATGTTGTACCTTTAAGTGAGGCATTGCAAGCCATAGAAGATGCAGACGCCATCCTGATTGGTCCGGGCAGTCTGTATACCAGTATTCTGCCCAATTTGCTCGTGCAGGGCTTATTCACTGCGGTGAAAAGATCAACGGCACCCAAGATCTACATTTGCAACGTCATGACGCAGCCAGGGGAAACGGACGGCTATTCCGCATCCCGGCATGTAGAAGTGATGTACAAACATGTAGGCGGACCGTTTTTGGATACAGTGATCGTCAATTCAGCAACGATCCCCGATCTGATCCTGGAAAAGTACGCAGAGAAGGGGGCGACCCCTGTGGCGTGCGATGTAAAGCGCTTACGACAATTGGGGCTGCATATCATCGCGAAGCCGCTTGTCGGGTATGAAGAAGGGTACCTGCGTCACGATGCGAAGGCAGTGAGCAAAGAAGTCGTTTCGCTGGTCAAGCGGAAGCGACGGACGCAGAGGAAAGAGAAGGAGTGAGGGGTTATGTCATCTTTCGCCGCGCTGACAAAGAAGGAACTAACCATGTTAGAGGGTCCTGATTGTTGCAGCCGTGCAGAGCTGGCCGCACTGATACGCATGAACGGCAGCCTGCAATTTGGCGCAGGGCGTCTCGTACTGGATGTGACTACGGAAAATGCGGCGATTGCCAGACGGATCTACACTCTGTTGAAAAAAATGTTCAAAGTGCATGCAGAGCTTTTGGTCCGAAAGAAAATGCGGCTGAAGAAAAACAATGTCTACATCGTAAGAATTCCGCATGGTGCCAACGAAATTCTCCATGAACTGCGCATCATGGAGGAGAGCCTTTCCTTTGTCAGGGGAATCTCACCCGACATCGTGAAATCATCCTGCTGCCGGGCAGCTTTTCTGCGTGGTGCTTTTTTGGCCGGCGGGTCTGTCAATCATCCGGAGGCATCCAGCTATCATTTGGAGATCTTCACCTCCTATCAGGATTTTTGCGAGGCGCTGACCAAAATGGCGAATCGCTACAAGCTGAATGCCAAGTGCATTGAGCGGAAAAAAGGGTATGTGCTCTATATCAAGGAAGGGGAAAAGATCACGGAATTTCTCAGCTTGATCGGGGCGCATCAGGCGCTGTTTTACTTTGAGGATGTCCGCATCGTAAAGGACATGCGCAACTCGGTAAACCGCCTGCATAACTGCGAGATGGCCAATATCAACAAGACCGTCAATGCAGCGGCCAAGCAGATGGAGAATATCAAATTGATCCAAGAAGAGATCGGTCTGGAAAACCTGCCCAAGCGGCTGCGCGAGGTAGCAGAGCTGCGTTTGATCCATCCCGATATCAATTTGAAAGAGCTGGGCGAGATGATTCCCAGCGGCGTGGTCAGCAAGTCAGGGATCAACCACCGATTGCGGAAAATTAACGAAATCGCTGACAAATTACGAGAAAAAGAAAATATTTCCGTATAGAGACATGGTATACTAACGATATAAGTGACACTGGACGAGGAGGTTTCACCCATGGTTCAACAGCAGGTTGTGGTCAAGTTGAAAACTGGTTTGCAGGCCCGTCCTGCGGCGTTTTTTGTGCAGGAGGCTAACCGGTTTGTATCGGAGGTATTTGTTGAAAAAGGGAACAAGAAGGTAAATGCGAAAAGCATCATGGGGATTATGAGCCTCGCCATTAGTTCGGGAACGGAGATCGTGATTTCTGCTGAAGGGCCTGATGCATCGCAAGCAGTTACCAGCCTGAGCAATTTGGTGAGCAAAGAAGAATAGGTGCGTAAAAGCAAGGAAAGACACTTTCTGCGGAAGGTGTCTTTTTTTCTGTATCTCCCAAGCGCTTGCATGGTTCCCGCACAAACTGGGCATTGCTAAGGGATGTAACAGCGAGAAAAAGGAGGGAGAAGCGTGAGCACCGAACGCGAAAAGTATACCGAGGGTCGGGAAGATTATGACATGGATATCGACCGCATGGTCAATGAAGGGCTGGGCGGGGGACAAGTCATGGATCAGAACGGACTGATTGAAGAGACCACGACAGACACGATGACAGGAGCGAGTACCGCAGGTGACGGTGACGCTCTGGATCAACAGTAAAGGAGAAAGGGACGCATGGACCTGAATCGAGCACAGGAAATTATCCGTTCCACAGACAAGATCGAAGTCCAGTATCAAGGGAAGTCTGTCTGGATTGACGGGGTAGATGAGCACACGGAAACCGCTCGCGTACATACCGAAGGAAACCCGACGGACAGCATGACCGTAGACGTGCGGCAACTCGATGAAAAGGTATTGCTGTAAATCGTATGAGATGCAGTCACAGCATAAAAGCCGAGCAAACACAGGTAGAGACTAGTGTTTACTCGGCTTTTTATACCATTGGACTTCTCTCTTAACGACCTCTCATGCGCGTCTTATTCAAAAGACTAAGCCTTACACCCGTTTTTCCAACTGGAGACGTTTGTTTATGAGATACATGATGGGTGCACCGACCAGCATCACCGCACATTCACCCACTGCTGTGGTCAGCCAGGTAAAGTAGAAGGGCAGATCAAAGACCAGCTTCAGCTCATAGGCGATCAAGAACATGGTGAAGGTAAAGACGGCGGTGTTGAACATCATCCGGGCCCAGATGCCTTTGATAAACCGCATGGAGAAAATGGTAATCAGGAGGGCGAGCACGGATTGGCCGACACCAAAGACCAGATCGTAGGCAGCCATCGGCGAAAACAGCAGATTGGTGATAAAAACTCCCAGGACAATTCCGAAAAAGTACTTCTTGTTGAACACGATGAGATGGTTAAACATTTCGGATACCCGGAATTGTACATTGGTAAAACCAAACGGCTGGATGAGCATCGAGACAGCAATGTACAAAGCTGCCAGGATACCGTTTACGACAAGCGTTTTTACGTTCATATTCAGTTAGCTCCTTAGTTTTTTATCGTGGGATGGTTTCGAACCACGTGGGGATTGGCCCCAAGTTCATATAGTATCGTGACAGGAGAGGGGAAGTCAATCGAAATTGCACAAAAAGAAAACCTGCCATTTTCGGCAGGCTGTGTGCAAGCAGGTAAACTTGCTTATTTATTGGCAGTTGGTTCAGATGTAATTACTTTGTCAATCAGGCCGTATTCCATCGCTGCCTGTGCAGAAAGGAAGTTGTCGCGATCGGTATCCTTTTGGATGCGCTCCAGGGGTTGGCCGGTTCTCTCGGAGAGAATCTGGTTGAGATGCTCGCGCATTTTCAGGATGCGTTTGGCTGCGATTTCGATATCGCTGGCCTGGCCTTGTGCACCACCGAGGGGTTGATGGATCATCACTTCGCTGTTTGGCAAAGCGTAGCGCTTACCTTTGGCGCCCGCAGCCAGCAGGAATGCCCCCATCGAAGCAGCCATCCCGATACAGATCGTAGATACGTCCGGTTTGATAAACTGCATCGTATCATAAATCGCCATACCGGCGGTAATGGAGCCGCCCGGGCTGTTGATGTACAGAGAAATATCCTTTTCCGGGTCTTCCGCTTGCAGGAACAGCATTTGCGCAACGACAATGTTGGCTACTGTATCATTGATCGGAGTGCCGAGAAAGATAATGCGGTCCTTCAGAAGACGGGAATAGATATCGTAAGCACGCTCACCGCGGTTCGTCTGTTCAATTACAGTCGGAATCAAGTTCATGTGCATTCAAGTCTTCCTCCTCTCTTTGTAAGAATATCATACACAAAAGGTCAATGAAGGTCAAGAAAGGTCAAAGATGCAAACTGTAGGTCCCTCTCTCCATATTGGCCAAAAATCGGGAAGCTAAACGTCCTCACGGGAGAAAAGTTTTATTCGTTTTGATCACGGCTCCGGCCAATGCTCCAAAGAAGGCGACCCATACGGGCAGAGCCATCAGCCAGCCCAGCAACGGGATGAGCAAAAGACACTGGAGGGCAATCACGCCCAGCAGCTCCGCCAACAGCGGGGAGCTTTTCCAATGGAATCTTTCCGTCAGCCGTATACCCAGCCAGGCTCCCACGAATACCTTGGCCAGCCAGGTCAAAATCAGAAAGACAGACAGGAGAATCAGGCCTACAGGAATGCCAATCAGTGAAATCCATAACAGGATCATTAAGAGTGGAATACCCAGAACCAGGCATGTACCCCACACATACGTACTCCCTTTTCCCAGATCAAGCTGTCGATAGATGCCGGTTAGCCCGGCCGGAAACAAAAAGCGGATCGCCAGCCACAGCAGCAGCGTGCTCAGCAAAGAAGCAAAAGCCAGAAAGAGTGGAAGGTACCCCAAGTTGAGATTGATTTCCAAATCCTCGAGATAGGAATAGTCTTCTTTCCCCTTCAGGACGGCGCCAGGTCCGATTACCGCCCGCTGCGGGCTGCTATAGACCAGATCGCCGCCAATTTCGGCAGGGGCGTCGATGCTCAGCGTCATCGCGTGCAATTTAGAGATCCCCTCTCCGATCCTGCCGGTTATCCCGATATTTTCTACCATTCCGTTTACTTCTCGATCCACTTCACCGCCGAGGTCAGCTTGGGATGCCAGCAACAGCAGGTTCTTTCCGATTTTGCTGTCCTTCTCCAACCGCATATGATTGGAAATGGAGGTAACACTTCCCGCCACTTTCCCGGTGACGAAAAGCGTATCTGCCAGAGAGCGAATATTTCCATCGATCTGACCGGAGACAATCGTGGCGGCAGCGAAGCTTAATAAATCTCCTGTGACGTGTCCTTTTATTTGCACATTTTGACTAAAGACGTACAAATCTCCGTCGACCACGCCTTCAATGACGGTATTCGTAGAATATACGGCCAGATCTCCCCGATGTACCACGTCAGCAGCCAGATGAAAACGCTCTTCGGAAATCCCGGTAAAAGCAAAAGCAGCGGTGCCCATGAACAAGAGAGTGACCAGCAGAAGCAGACTGCACAGGCGTTTCAATTTAATCAACCTCCCGCTTGGTGATGCTCGTGTGAGAGAGAGGCGAAAAGCGGATATTCAGGACGAGCAGCAAGCCGATCAAAACCAGGAACGGCAGCGGGAGCGCGATGAGATAAGCACCGGGGGCGTTCAATAGATCGCGTGCATTGTCATTGATCCACAGCGCCGAGCTCCAGAAGAGCTGTGTTCTCCAGGTGGTCAAGGCTGGCAGTGCCCACTCCACCCAGATGCGCTGCCAAAAAAGGAGGTAGCCGGTTACCAGAGCGATGATGCTCCCTGCAAACAAAATGATGCGCCAGGTAAATCGCCGGTGCTTCTGTTTGTGCAGCCTCGCGATTCCCTTAATCTGAGCCTTGGTCAGTGGATGAAGCTCAAACGAGAGGGGAGGGAGGTCGCCGGCAAAAAAATGTTCTGCGACCAAACTGCCTTCTGCCATCTGCTGCTCCATGGCTTTTCGGCAAAGGCAACAGGTGCTGACATGCTCTTGCACGGTATATGCTTCTGTCTCAGATAATTCCCCGTCACAATACATCATCAAGGTAAATTCATCAATATGCGGCATCGGAGCGTCTCCTTTCCTCTCTTTGTCGGTCAAGCAGCTCTTTTAGATGTTTTCGCGCGCGGAACAGCCTTGTTCCGATTGTATTTTTACTCATGCCAACCATGCTTCCAATCTCTTCGTAACTCAGTTCCTGAACAAACCGGAGGGTCAGGATCAATCGATCTGTATCATTCAAAGAGTCGAGCAAGGAGGTTAATTCTGAATAGCTTTCTTTTTCCAGCAGGAACAGCTCAGGGCTTTTTACTCGATCCGTGGGCTGCTTGTGGACTTGCTGATGAAGCTGTTCATCCTCCAAAACAATTTCCCGTTTTTTTCGCAAAAAATCAATACAAGCATTGGAGGCGATGCGGTAAAGCCAGGAGTGAAAAGGAAGGGTTGTATCGTATTTGTGCAAATGTTGGGCAACTTTCAGCCAAATTTCATTGTGAAGGTCCTCGCCGTCATGGTAGCTGGAGACCAATCTCCTGATAATGCTCATCACCCGGGGAGTAAACAACTGAACGAGCGCCGGAAACGCCCGGGACTGGCCTTTGAGAAATTGTTGCACCAACCGGGCAGCTTCTCGATTTGCCCGTAGTAATTCTTGATCCATTGTCGCATCCCCTCCTCCGCATTTGAATACGAAAAACCGGCAGGAAAAATTTCACTGCCGCAATCTGGTTCTTTAGACGTTTTTCTCCTCTTTAAGTTGTGGGGAAGAGTCCTCTTTTTCTTCGTCTTCGTGCAGTTCTACCGCCAGACGCAGAGTAGCTTTCATTTTTATTCCTTTAATGATAGTGTATTCATCCACTTGCAGGGATTGAAGGCGGTTGATCGCTTCCGCCAGTGCGTTCGGTTCATCGTAGGGCTGAATCGTGAGCAGGCACTCCTCGTCACTGGCCTCCTGATAGATCAGGTAAAAACGGTCGGATGGCACAAATCGCTCCTCCTCACTAGAGTTATCCACAGAGTTATCAACAGGTTGTGCACAAAAACGTTTGTTCGCGGAATAAAGGATGAATGTGAACCGCGAATGTTGATTGGTTCGTACGATTCTTCACTGGCTAGTTTTTGCATGTTTCCCTAAATCTTAGCATAGGAAAGTTATGGGATGAAAAAGGAAGAAAAGGGTGAATGGTGTAACCTGAAGATTGAGATCCAGAAATAAGGCTGGCTGGATGATTCCTCCGTTGTAAGGAGATTCTTTCATCCCTTATAATAGTTTTTAAGAAGAGGGAGAGGGGATTGTCCGATGGAAACGGCCGTGATCGTGATCAGTGTCATCATGTTTATCTTTTTTGTCAGTCTGACGCTTTTTGTCACGAAAAAAGCATATTCTCGCAAGTATTATAATAATGATTAATAGAAAGCAGCACGAAATGGCCGTTCTCTAACAGGAGAGCGGTCTTTTTTTAATTGAAGTTAACTTTTTTAGTGTGACTTATTTATCAAAGTATGACAATTTTCCTAATCTTTAATATATGAACCGAATTTATATGTTGCAAATTTTCATATTTATTTTACAATGAGAGAAGGTGACTCATTGTTTGTCCGTAAAGTAAAAGGGGGATTTTCGGGATGAAAAAACAGAAAAGTATTGCTCTTCTTACAACAGTATTTGCTTTAAGCACAGCGCTGGCGGGCTGCGGCGGCGGTGGCAACACGGGCGGCGGGCAGGCTACGCAGCCAAGCGGTGATTCGGGCGGTTCTAATGGAGGCGGCGGTGGCGCTACAGAAAAAATCGTCATTGCGACTGTAGGTCCAATGTCCGGTCAGTACTCCGACTACGGCAGCACGGCAAAAGCAGGTGCAGAATACGCCCTGAAACAAAACCAGGAGAAATTCAAAGCACTGGGCTTTGATATCCAAATGCTGACACAGGACGACCAGGCCGATCCGAAGCAAGGTGTGGCGGTTGCCCAAATGTTGATTTCCAATGCAGACGTTCTCGGGGTTGTCGGTCACGTAACCACCGGTGCATCGATCACTGCATCTGCCCAATACGAGCAAGACAAACTGGTCATGGTATCTCCGTCTTCCACGGGCTCCAACCTGACAGACGAAGGCAAAAAGGTTGTGCACCGCATCTGTGCGCGTGACGACCAACAAGGCTCCAAGGCAGCCATTTTTGCCAAGAACCAGCTGAACGTAAAAAATGCCTACATCGTTCACGACAAGCAGGCGTATGGCCAAGGTCTGGCTGACGAAGTGAAAAAGCAATTTGAAAAAGACGGCGTAACCATCGCGGGCTATGAGGGCATCACGGCTGGTGAGAAGGATTACAGCGCTGTAATCAACCAAATCGTCGCGGCCAATCCGGACATGATCTACTTTGGCGGATACTACTCCGATGCCGGTATCCTGATCAAGCAAGCGCGTGATAAAGGCTACAAAGGCGTATTCATGGGTGGAGACGGCTACGACTCTTCAGACCTGGTGAAAATCGCCGGTGCTGACAACGCAAACAACGTGATCTTTACGTCTACGGTAGGCGATCTGACTGCAACTGAGGAAGGCAAGAAGTGGATTTCCGATTTTGAATCTGCTACTGGCAACAAAGTAGGGATCTTTACTTCCTTCGGTTATGATTCCATGAACGTACTGCTGCATGGTCTGGAAGAAGCAATCAAGGCCAATGGCGGCAAAAAGCCGTCCCGTGAACAAGTGCTGGATGCTGTTCACCAAGTCAAGGACTTCCAAGGCCAATTCGTAAAAGTAACCTTTAACGAAAAAGGCGACAATGAATTCGCGTCTGTCTATGTGTACAAGTATGAAAATGGTGAAAAAGTATATGTAGGCGAAGCGAAGTAACGAAAACGTATCAGGAAACGCCCTGGAGAGGAGCAATCTCCAGGGCGTTTTTTAGCGGATGCCCTGCTTGCTGGGGAGACGTTTTTCCGGATGGCCGTATCCGCTGTGCTCCTTGTTCTCCCGAGCATGGGCCTGAGCTTCGTGAACTTTTTCGACGAACTCTTTTGTGCTCATCTTGGTCATATCCATAGCGGCACCTCCCAGTATTGGCATCACGCTTTTTTACTATGGCCGATTTACGGAAATTCCATAAGGGTAAAAACAAACCTCCGTTGCAGATGAACGGAGGTTTTCGTGGCTCTTGCGCATAAAAAAACAACCGGTTTTAACCGATCGTTTCGTCATGATATGGTACGCCCGAGAGGAGTCCCGGCCCCAAGCTCGCCTAAAAGCGGGAAGAAAACGGGAAGCAGGAAGGCGAGCTAAGGGCCGGGACAGGCCGCTCCCTGCTGCGCATGGAACAGCCGTCGAACAGGTTTTCCCTTCGGGAAAAGTTCGACTCCATGTGGCTTTTGAGCATAAAAAAACGACCGGTGTTAACCGATCGTTTCGCATGATATGGTACGCCCGAGAGGAGCCCCGGCCCCAAGCTCGCCTAAAAGTAGGAAAACACGGGAAGCAGGAAGGCGAGCTAAGGGCCGGGACAGGCCGCTCCCTGCTGCGCATGGACCGGCCGTCGAACAGGTTTTCCCTTCGGGAAAAGTTCGACTCCAGTAGCTTTTGAGCATAAAAAAACAATCGGTGTTAACCGATCGTTTCGTCATGATATGGTACGCCCGAGAGGAGTCGAACCTCCGCACGCGGTTCCGGAGACCGCTGCTCTATCCACTGAGCTACGGGCGCAAGATGTGACAAATTCAATTATAAGAGAAATGAACATGAGTTGCAAACGTAAAATCAACCAGGCCGGGAATTGGAATTACCTGTTTGAATTTTGAAGGGGGACGTGAGTGCAATGCAACAGCATTGGCCTTAGCAACTGGAGAAGACGGGTGGCCAAGTGGCGAATGGCGCTGGTCAATATGTACGTTATTTCTGACAAAGAGCCATTGGAAACGGAACAGTTTCCACGCTTTTTCTAATCCGCAAGCATTCAGATATTGGCAGGAAAATTGCAAGAGAAGGAGAATATAATGAAAATAAGTAAAAGTGAGAATGCCGCGGGCAATTGACTGCATGAGAGGGGGCGAACGCAGGTGAACATGGGTCTTGGACTTTATCAGGAACAAACCTTGAAGCTTGTAATGACACCGGAGCTGAGACAGGCTATCACGATTCTGCAATATTCGGCTGTCGACCTTGTTTCTTACTTACAGGAGCAGGCTAATGAAAATCCGGTGTTCGATTTGCAGGAAGCTGCGGCTCCGTTGGCACCGGCAAAAATGGAGAAACAACAGCCGGAAATAGATTGGAAGGAAATCGTAGGGAACCGGGCCACAGGAGATTATGCTACAAACAAAAATGAAAGCACTTACAATCCACTGGATTTCGTCCATCAAGGAACGGTTACCTTGTATGAGCATTTGGAGCGCCAGCTTGGCTTTATCAAGAGCTTTACCCCGTCCCAGCGAAGGATGGCGCTGTTTTTGATCGGCAATCTGGACGAAAAAGGGTATCTGGAGATCACGTTGGAGGAAGCTGCAGAGGGGCTGGGTGCAGGCCTGGACGAGGTGGAGGATGTTCTGGCCGTCATCCAGCATTTTGATCCGGTGGGTGTGGCCGCACGCAATCTGGAGGAATGCCTCTTGCTTCAGCTTCGCCACCTTGCTTTGGACGACGAGCAGATCGTGCTCGTGGTCAGCGAGCATCTGCAGGATGTGGCCGATTGCCGCTTTCAGCGCATCGCGGATAAGGTAGGCTGTACGGTGCAGGAGGTTCAGGGAATGGCTGACCTCCTGCGGACTCTCAATCCCAGGCCGGGTGCTGCTTTTTCCAAAGTGGAAACGCGCTATGTCATCCCGGATGTCTCCGTGGAAAAAGTGGGCGATGAGTACCTGGTACTGGTCAACGATATCACGACACCGCGGTTGAAGATCAACAGTTTTTATGAAAAAATGCTGAACCAGCCAAAGAGCCAGGATGAGGCAAAGCAGTTTATTCACGAAAAGCTGAATGCCGCGATGTGGCTGGCGAAAAGTCTGGAGCAGCGCCGCCTTACGCTGATGCGGGTGACGCAAGCGATCGTCGAGATGCAGCGGGAGTTTTTTGATCACGGCGTCCATTACTTAAAGCCGATGACGCAGAAAGAGATCGCGGAGAGGGTCGGCTTGCACGAGTCGACGATCAGCCGCGCGACCAGCAACAAATACGTCCAGACACCGCGCGGGATTTTTGAGCTGAAGTACTTCTTTACCTCGGCGCTGTCTACCGCAGGCGGAGAAGTCACCTCCTCGGAAAGCGTCAAACGCCGGATCAAGGCGCTGATCGAGCAGGAGGACCGCAAACAGCCGCTCTCCGATCAGAAGCTGGCAGAAATGCTGATGCAGGAAGGAATCGAAATCTCCCGGCGCACGGTGGCAAAATACCGGGAAGAGATGATGATTCCCTCGTCAGCCAAACGAAAGAGGTACTGAGCAAAGCATGAACAGGAAACCATTTCACATCGTTCTGTACGGCCGCCCGGGCTGCCATCTCTGCGATCAGGTGGAGGCAGTGCTGCAGGTACTGGGAGAGGAATTTCCGCTGGAGCTGAGGCTGGTCAACATTGAGCAGGACCCCGCGCTGCATGAGCGCTATCTGTTTGTCATCCCGGTCGTGGAGATTGACGGGGAGGAGGTCTTTCCGTCCGTGACGCATGTGGTGACCATGGAAGAGCTGTGGAATGAGCTGGACAGACGCTCCCGGCAAGGATAAAAGAAAGAAGATCCCTTTGCCAGATCGGTTAATAGGTGAAGGGATCTTGCATGTTTTTGACAACTATGCTACATTCTAAGTGTGAATCACGTTTATTTTTTTGGTTGAAGCGGGACGTAAAATGTATGTATATGGACAAAAAATGTCCCGATCAAACCAATGCGAGTACATTTTAGTTGAAGAGGACGTACTGATGATGCAGCGTTTTATTGAGATGCAACAAAAACTGCTGCCTGACCTGATTGCCGTTATGCGGGAGCGCTACATGCTGCTGCGCTCGATCTCACATCTGCAGCCGATCGGAAGACGGGCGTTGGCCCAGGCGATGCAAACCACGGAACGGATTCTCCGCGCCGAGGTGGAGCTGCTGAAGGATACCGGGCTGATCCATGTGACGGCGGCAGGCATGACGCTCACCGAAGAGGGACACCGGGTATTGGAAGAGATGGAGCCGCTGACGGCAGATCTGTTCGGATTGACTGAGCTGGCAGAGCAGCTTCAGCGATTGCTTGGCATCTCGCAGGTCGTTGTGGTGCAGGGAGACGCGGATCACTCGGCCTGGGTGAAGGAAGAGCTGGGTAGAGTCGGCGCGCGGCTGCTGAAGCAGTACATTCACGAGGATGACATCGTGGCCGTGACCGGCGGCACCTCGGTTGCCAGCGTGGCTCATCATCTGACTCCGGCACCGTCCTTTCGGGGCGTACAGTTCGTTCCGGCTCGGGGCGGTCTGGGCGAGCGGGTAGAGCTGCAAGCCAACACGCTGGCCTCTGCCATGGCCGCAAAGACCGGCAGCTCCTACCGCCTGCTCCACGTCCCTGACCGCTTGCGCCCGGATGCGCTGCAGACGCTGATGGATGAGCCGCAGGTGCAGGATGTCCTCGCACTGCTGCAGCATACGCGCCTGGTTATCCACGGGATCGGGGATGCGCTGGCGATGGCGAAGCGGCGCAACTACACGGAGGCGGAGCTGGCAGAGCTAAAGGCAGCCGGGGCCGTATCCGAGGCCTTCGGCTACTACTTCAATGCCGCCGGTGAGACCGTCCACCGGATGCCGACCATCGGGCTGCAGCTGGAGGATGTGAAGCAGGCAGAAACGGTCCTCTCCATCGCGGGAGGAGAAAGCAAGGCAAAAGCGATTCTTTCCTTTGCCAAACAGTCGTGCCAGAATGTACTTATCACGGATGAAGGAGCCGCACGCGCGATTCTTTCCTCCAATCGACTGTAACGGAAGGAAGTACGCTTACATGAACATTCATACCGTTCTCCCGATCCTCTCACTGATGGCGGGCATCGCGCTCAGTTTGACGTTTGGCTTCCCGCTGTTTTTAGGGATTGTTTTGGCAATCTTGGTCACACTGGTTAGTGTAAAACGACTTGGGTATTCCTGGCGCAAACAGTGGAATTTTGGCTGGGAGGGAGTCAAGCAGACCAAGCCGGTACTGATGATCCTGTTTCTGGTGGGACTGCTGATCCCGCTCCTGATGATGGGCGGCACGATCCCGGCGATCATCTTTTACGGGCTCTCCATCGTGGATGTAAAGTACATGCTGATCCTCTCCTATTTACTGGCGTCAGCTGCCAGCTATCTGCTGGGTACCTCCGTCGGCACCCTGAGCACCGTCGGACTGGCCCTGATGGGCATCGCCCATACGGCGGGCATTCCGGCGGCGATGGTAGCCGGTGCCTTGATCAGCGGGGCCATGGTGGGAGAACGGTTTTCCCCCATCTCCAGTAGCCGGCTTTTGATCCTCAGCAGTCTCGACATGACCGAAAAAGAGGATCGCAGCAACTCCCGGACCGCCTGGCTGGCAGTGGCCATCTGCGGAGTCATGTTTCTGACCCTCGATCTTTTCCGGTCAGAAGCCAGTGACACAGGTGTCATCGGGCAGTATCAGCAGCTTTTGCAGCAGGTCTTTGCCATCGGCTGGCTGCCGCTGGTTCCGCTGTTGGTCCTGATCGGATCGTTTGCCTTTCGCGTCAAGGCGGTTCCCGCTTTGCTTTACGGACTGCTGTCGGCTGCGTTGCTTGTGCTGGCCACTGTACCGATCGAGCCTGCTGCGATGGGCCGCTCGATCCTGTACGGTTATGAGCTCCATACCGGAACGCCGCTGGATCAGCTGGTGCACGGCGGCGGCATGCTTGCCATTTTGGAGGTGCTGGTGCTCATTACGCTAGCGGGCTTTCTGAACGGCATCCTCAACCGCGCCAATCTGCTGGCACCCCTCGTAGAGGGACTGATCGGAAAGACGGAACACACTGTCGTCCTGGCTGGCAAAGCGGTACTGCTGTCGCTTTTGGTCGTGATCATCAGCTGTAACCAGACGATTCCGATTCTGGTGATGAGCTCGACGCTGCTGCCCCGTTTTAGCCGGATGGAGCAGGGGCATGTGTTTTTGGGACGGACGATGCTGGACTCGACACTGGTCTTGCCCGTCTTGATCCCCTGGAACGGTCTGGCGATGGTCATGTCTGTGACGCTGGGTGTCCCTACGGTACAGATACTGCCATATCTCTTCTTTTCTTTTGTTTTGCCTGTCCTGACAATCATAACGGCCCGGCGCTTTCAGGCATCGGGAAGTCCAGCTACACATAAAAAAGCTATGTAAACGAGCAGGAGGAATTCACTATGGTAAAAGTAGGAATCAACGGATTTGGACGTATCGGACGCAATGTTTTCCGCGCAGCACTGAACAACCCAAACGTAGAAATCGTCGCGGTTAATGACCTGACAGACGCAGCTACGCTGGCACATCTTTTAAAATACGATACCGTTCATGGCGTGCTGCCGGTCGAGGTGGAAGCGCATGAAAATACCCTGATTGTCGACGGCAAGGAAATCAAGGTACTGGCTGAGCGCGACCCGGCGAGCCTGAAATGGGCGGATTACGGCGTGGAGATCGTGGTAGAATCCACAGGCCGCTTTACCAAACGCGAAGACGCAGCCAAACATCTGGAGGGCGGCGCGAAAAAAGTGATCATTTCTGCACCGGCGACCAATGAAGACATCACCGTGGTGATCGGCGTAAACGAAGAGCAATACGATCCGGCAAAGCATACGGTGATCTCCAATGCTTCCTGCACCACCAACTGTCTGGCGCCTTTTGCCAAAGTCCTGCATGAGAAATTCGGAATCGTGCGCGGTCTGATGACGACGGTTCACTCCTACACCAACGACCAGCAAATTCTCGACCTCCCGCACAAAGACCTGCGCCGTGCCCGCGCTGCCGCAGAAAACATCATCCCGACATCGACAGGTGCGGCAAAAGCAGTAGCTTTGGTCCTGCCTGAGCTGAAGGGCAAGCTGAACGGCTTCGCAATGCGCGTGCCAACGCCAAACGTCTCCGTGGTTGACCTGGTAGCCGAGCTGAAGCAGGATGTGACCGTAGACGAGGTAAACAACGCCCTGAAAGAAGCCGCTGAAGGGCCGCTCAAAGGCATTCTCGGCTACTCCGAGAAACCGCTGGTCTCTTCCGACTACAACGGCAACCCTGATTCCTCCACCATCGACGCACTCTCGACCATGGTCCTGGAAGGCAACATGGTGAAAGTAGTCTCCTGGTACGATAACGAGTGGGGCTATTCTAACCGCGTCGTAGACTTGTGTCATTTTGTTGCACAGCGTGGCTTGTAACACGTAAAATAGAATTGTCGTGAAAAGGGAGAGAAGCCTCTCCCTTTTCCCATAGGAGGACGTGAAAAAGTCCGGAAAAGGGAATACAAGCCATTCAAGTGGGGAGGATCGTTCATGAACAAGAAGTCTATCCGCGATGTCGATCTGGCAGGGAAACGCGTGTTTTGCCGGGTCGATTTCAATGTGCCGATGCAGGACGGCGTCATTACGGACGATACACGGATTCGTGCGGCTGTGCCGACCATTCAGTTTTTGCAGGGAGCCGGAGCCAAAGTGATTTTGGCCAGCCATTTTGGCCGTCCCAAAGGACAGGTAGTCGAGGAAATGAGACTGACGCCGGTGGCCAAGCATCTGTCCGGCCTGCTCGGCAAGGACGTAAAAAAGCTGGATGACTCGGTTGGCCCTGAGGTGGAAGCGGCGGTAGCTAGCATGCAGAATGGAGAAGTGATTCTGCTGGAAAACGTACGTTTCCATGCCGGTGAGGAAAAGAACGATCCCGCATTGGCGCAGAGCTTTGCAAAGCTGGCCGATCTGTTCGTCAACGACGCGTTTGGCGCGGCTCATCGCGCGCATGCGTCCACGGCAGGGATTGCCCAGTACATACCGGCCGTTGCAGGGCTTTTGATGGAAAAGGAAATCCGGTTCCTCGGCGGCGCGCTGTCCCGTCCGGAACGCCCGTTTACCGCGATTGTCGGAGGGGCTAAGGTAAAGGACAAGATCGCTGTCATCGAAAATCTGCTGACGAAGGTAAACCATCTGATCATCGGCGGCGGCATGGCCAATACCTTCCTCAAGGCGCAAGGCTGCGAGATCGGTGCATCCCTCTGCGAGGATGACAAGCTCGATCTGGCGAGAACCTTGATGGCGCAGGCCAAAGAGCGCGGCGTGCAGCTGCTGATGCCGGTGGATGTGATCGTGGCAGATCGTTTTGCTGCGGATGCCGACAAACAGACCGTTGCTGTCGATGCCATTCCGGACGGCTGGATGGCGCTGGACATTGGTCCGAAAACAGTCGAGCTGTATCATCAGGTGATTGTCGATTCCAAGACAGTGGTCTGGAACGGGCCGATGGGCGTATTTGAAATGGACGCTTTCGCCGGCGGGACCATCGGTGTGGCCAAAGCGATGGAAGCGTGCCAGGGCACCACAATCATCGGCGGCGGCGACTCGGTGGCAGCCGTGGAAAAAGCAGGCGTAGCCGAGAAAATGACCCATATTTCTACCGGCGGCGGCGCTTCCCTGGAGTTCATGGAGGGCAAAGAGCTCCCGGGTGTGGCCGTACTGCAGGATAACGAATAAGGAGGGCGATTCCTCTGAGAACCCCGATCGTAGCAGGTAACTGGAAGATGTTTAAAACCATCGCGGACGCAAAGCAATTCGCCGATGCAGTGAAAGAGCAGAAAAAAGTGGCAGGTGTGGAACAGGTGATCTGTGCGCCGTTTACAGCGTTGTCCGCACTGGCGGAAGCACTGCAGGGCACGGAGATTGCCCTCGGCGCGCAAAACATGCATTTTGAAGAGCAGGGTGCTTTTACCGGAGAGATCAGCCCGCTGATGCTGAAGGAAATCGGTGTGCGCTATGTGATCATCGGCCACTCGGAGCGCCGTCAGTATTTCAATGAAACCGATGAGAGCGTGAACAAAAAGACAAAGGCGGCCTTGCAGCACGGGCTGAAGCCGATTGTCTGTGTGGGCGAAAGCCTGGAAGAGCGGGAAGCAGGCAAGACTGCAGAGGTAGTCGGCACGCAGACGAAAGCGGCTTTGAGCGGAGTTTCGGTTGAGCAGCTCGCTGATGTCGTGATCGCCTATGAACCGATCTGGGCGATCGGGACGGGCAAATCCTCTACTTCCGCTGATGCGAATGAAACGATTGCCATTATCCGCAGCGTGATTGCCGAGGATTTTGGACAAGAGGCGGCAGCTGCTGTGCGAATTCAGTACGGGGGAAGCGTCAAGCCGGAGAACATCGCCAGCTACATGGCGGAGTCGGAGATTGACGGTGCGCTCGTGGGCGGGGCCAGCTTGACCGCAGACAGCTTTATCCAATTGGTTCAAGGTGCCAGGTAAGGAGGAATCACCATGACACAACGTCCAAAACCGGTTGCGCTGATCATTCTGGACGGCTTCGCCCTGCGCAGTGAGCATTACGGAAATGCTGTCGCACAGGCAAACAAGCCGAATTTTGACCGCTATTGGAATCAGTATCCGCACGCGACGCTGCAGGCGAGCGGACTGGCTGTCGGACTGCCAGAGGGGCAGATGGGCAACTCCGAGGTGGGCCATTTGAACATCGGGGCAGGGCGCGTGGTTTATCAGGACCTGACCCGCATCACCAAATCGATCCGGGAAGGCGATTTCTTCGAGAACGAAACCCTGGTCGGGGCTTTTCAGCACGCCAAACAGAACGACAAGCAGGTGCATCTGTTCGGACTTTTATCCGATGGCGGGGTGCACAGCCACATCCAGCATTTGTACGCGATTCTCGAAATGGCCAAGAGGCAGGGAGTCAGCCGTGTCTTTATTCACGGCTTTCTGGACGGGCGTGACGTCGCTCCGGACAGTGCGGTCGGCTACATCGAGGAGCTGCAGGCCAAGCTGGAGGAAATCGGCGTAGGACGGATTGCCACCGTACAGGGCCGCTATTATGCCATGGATCGGGACAAGCGTTGGGAGCGGATCGAGAAGGCCTACCGGGTCATGGTGTACGCGGATGGCCCTGCCTATACGGACCCCCTGCAGGCTGTGAAGGAATCCTATGAAAAATCCATCATGGACGAATTCGTGATGCCGACGGTCATCGTTGACGAGCAAGGAAAACCGGTGTCGACGATCCAGAGCGGGGATTCGGTCATCTTCCTGAATTTCCGGCCGGATCGGGCGATTCAAATCTCCCAGGCCTTTACCAACGAGGATTTTCGCGGCTTTGACCGGGGCGAGGATTATCCCCGCGATCTGCACTTTGTCTGCCTGACTCACTTTTCCGAAACCGTAAAGGGCTATGTGGCCTACAAGCCGACCAATCTGGACAACACGCTGGGCGAGGTGCTTTCCCAGAAGGGGCTGAGGCAGCTGCGAATCGCCGAGACGGAGAAATATCCGCATGTCACGTTCTTTTTCAGCGGCGGCCGGGAGCAAGAGTTTCCCGGAGAGACGCGCATCCTGATCCCGTCGCCGAAGGTAGCTACCTACGACCTCAAGCCGGAGATGAGCGCTCCTGAGGTGGCCGAGGCCGTGGTCAGAGAGGTAGAAGCAGAAAACTTCGAAGCGATCATCCTCAACTTTGCCAACTGCGACATGGTGGGTCACTCCGGGAAAATGGCGCCGACAATCCAGGCGGTGGAGACCGTCGATGCCTGCCTGGGCAAAGTAGTGGACGCGATCACAGCCAAGGGCGGAGTAGCAATCATTACAGCCGACCATGGAAACGCCGATCTGATGCTGGATGAGGCGGGACGTCCGATTACCTCCCACAGCACGTATCCGGTGCCCGTCATCATCACCCGGGAAGGTCTTCAACTGCGTGAGGATGGCGTACTGGCTGACTTGTCGCCAACACTGCTGCAATTGCTGGGAGTCGAACAGCCGGCGGAGATGACAGGAGAGTCGCTCGTCAAAGCATCCTCATAAGAGATATGTACCAAAACAATAGCTTGACTATGGCGAGATTATAGGTATGAATGAATGTGTACGCTGATTCGTCATACAGAAGAACGAACATAAGGAGATGGATGGCAAATGACAATGATCACCGATGTTTACGCACGTGAAATCATGGACTCCCGCGGAAACCCGACGGTAGAAGTAGAGGTATATCTGGAAGACGGCTCGATGGGTCGCGCAGCAGTGCCTTCCGGTGCTTCTACGGGCGCATATGAAGCAGTGGAGCTGCGTGATGGCGACAAATCCCGCTACCTGGGCAAAGGGGTTTTGAAAGCTGTTGAGAATGTAAATGATATCATTGCTCCTGAGCTGATCGGCATGGATGCCCTCGACCAAGTGGGCATTGACATGGCGATGATCCAGCTGGACGGTACGCCTAACAAAGCCAAGCTGGGCGCAAACGCGATTCTCGGCGTATCCATGGCTGTTGCTCATGCCGCTGCCGAATCTCTGGGCGTTTCTCTGTACAATTACCTCGGCGGATTCAACGCAAAGACACTGCCTGTACCGATGATGAACATCCTCAACGGCGGAAAGCACGCAGACAACACCGTCGATATTCAAGAATTCATGGTGATGCCGGTTGGTGCCGCATCCTTCAAGGAAGCGCTGCGCACTGGAGCAGAAATTTTCCACTCTCTGAAAAAAGTGCTGAATGAAAAAGGACTGAGCACCGCTGTAGGTGACGAAGGCGGATTTGCGCCAAACCTGAAATCCAATGAAGAAGCGATCACAACGATCCTGGAAGCGATCAAAAACGCTGGCTACGAGCCGGGCAAAGACGTTTTCCTGGCTCTTGACGTGGCTGCGACAGAAATGTTCAAGGATGGCAGCTACCATTTTGAAGGCGAAGGCGTTGTAAAGAGCACCGATGAAATGATCGCGTTCTATGAGGATCTGGTAAGCAAGTATCCAATTATTTCCATCGAGGATGGCCTCTCCGAGGACGACTGGGATGGCTGGAAAAAGCTCACTGAGCGTCTGGGAAGCAAAGTGCAGCTTGTCGGAGACGACTTGTTCGTAACCAACACGGAGCGTTTGGCACAAGGTATCGAGACCTCGACCGGAAACTCCATTCTGGTGAAGGTGAACCAAATCGGTACGCTGACCGAGACTTTTGACGCGATCGAAATGGCCAAACGTGCAGGCTACACGGCTGTCATCTCCCACCGTTCCGGTGAAACAGAGGATGCGACCATCGCGGACATCGCTGTAGCGACCAACGCCGGTCAAATCAAGACAGGCGCTCCATCCCGTACGGACCGTGTAGCGAAGTACAACCAACTGCTGCGCATCGAGGACGAGCTGGGTAATACCGGACGTTTTGGCGGTCGTGCGGCTTTCTATAACCTGAAAAAATAATAAGTGTGGCTCTCAGAAGTCATCTCTTCGGAAAAGTCCGCGTCCTTTTGTGTGAAGCAACGGGAGCGGGCTTTTTTTATACATTCAGATAGTGTAATTTCGCTAACGCGATAGTAGTCGAAAGGTTAAGTGCAACTAAGGCCTCGCCAAAAAGCTTGGCGCGAAGCCAAGTTTTCTCGTGTCAGAACAGCAGAAGGTGCAGCCCTTCCTCAAGGGACATGCACCTTTTTTCTTTTTTCGTTTCATTTTGTGTTTTTATGTTCCTGCTGTTCGATCAGCCGATCCAGCTTTTCCTCGATTTGCTTCAGTCCGTCACGCCGCTCGCGGGAGTTGCGCAGCAAGGAACGGATAAAGTAGACAAAGGACACGACAAAGAGAATAATCAGTGCAACGACCACCAGCAGAATGAGGCCGGGGACTCCAATACCGGACATGTAGAGCAGCTCCTTTCACGACTAATAAAGAAGTCTTCTCCATTTATTAAGAAATTCCTTTGATAAAAACGATTTTGATCTTTTCCCCTATACCAAAGCGGCTGTTTTCTGCGCTTCCGCGGATTCGTTTCGGTGCTTGGTCACCAGCCGGCTTTTGCTGAAAGGAATGCACATCGGCGTGCCGTAAATCGGGTCGCGGGTAATCCGGCACTCCATCTGAAAGACGTGACGGACCAGTTCCTCGGTCATGACCGCTTCCGGCTCCCCCTCGGCAAAAACGCTCTGGTCGTGGACAGCTACGATGTGGTCGGCATATCGGCAGGCCAGGTTCAGATCATGGAGCACCATGACAATCGTCCGTTGCTCTGTCTGGTTCAGGTCGTAGAGCAGGTCGAGAATCTCGATCTGATGCGACATGTCCAGATAGGTCGTCGGTTCGTCCAGCAGGATCGTATCCGTCCCTTGCGCCAGTGTCATGGCAATCCAGGCGCGCTGCCGCTGTCCACCCGAGAGAGAATCCACTTCCCGGTCCGCCAGTGAAGAGAGCTGGGTAGCTTCCAGCGCTTTGGCGACCATCCTTTCATCCTCCTCCGACCATTGCTGCAGCCAGCTTTGATGAGGGTAACGGCCCTGTTTGACAAGCTGAAGCACTGTCAGTCCTTCCGGAGCGACCGGGCCTTGGGGGAGAATCGCCAGACGCTTCGCCACTTCCTTGGTAGGACGCTTGGCGATCGCTTCACCGTCGAGAAGAATGGCCCCTCCTTTTGGCTTTAGCAGCCGAGCGAGGGAGCGAAGCAGTGTCGACTTTCCGCAGCCATTGCTACCGATAAAGACGGTAATCTTGCCGTGCGGGATGGCCAGGTCCAATGACTCGATAATATTTCGCTCTCCGTAGGACAGGGTTAGCTGACGAGTCTCCAGAGCATGCACAATCATCACAAGCCTTTCTTTTATCGATTTCGGTTCCGGTACAGAAGGAAAATGAAAAACGGCGCACCGACAGCTGAGGTAAAGACACCAACAGGTATGTCAATCGGTGAAAACGCCACGCGGGCGATCAAATCGGCGATCAGCACAATCAAGGCCCCGATCAAAGCTGACAAGGGCAGGGCATTACCGAATGACGGTCCGACCAACTGTTTGGCAATGTGCGGAGCCAGGAGTGCGACGAAGCTGATCTCCCCGCCGACTGAGACGGCTGTTCCGGTCAATGCAGCACAGATCAGGAGCAGAAAGAAACGGTCACGCTGGACGGCACTGCCCAAGCTCATGGAAATGTCATCGCCCAGTTGTTGGATGTTGACGCGTCTGGCCATCAATGCTCCCAGCAGGATCAGTCCGACTGTCCAGGGCAGGATCATTCTCGCATCTGCACACGAGACACCGTATATACTCCCGGTCAGCCAGAGAATGGCCTTGTTTTGCAACAAAAACGGACTAAAGGTGATCAGCATGGTGACGACAGCACCGGCGGCAATTTTGATCCCAACGCCGATCAGCACGAGCCGAAGCGGTGTCACGCCCTTTTTCCAGGCAAGACCATACAATAAAAACATGATCAGCGTAGCGCCGAGAAAAGCGACAGGCGGCAGCCATTTGATACTCACCGTTTCAAAAAAGAGCAGAAATGTGACGGCAGCCACAGACGCACCGCCAGAAACGCCAAGGATATCGGGAGAAGCCAGCGGATTTCGCACAACACCTTGCATGATCGCCCCGGCAGCGGCCAGGGAAGCGCCGACCAGGATACCGACGACGATGCGCGGCATGCGAAACTGCTGGACAAGCAAATTTTGCTGCTCGTCGCCCATGCCGATCAGTACCCGAAGAACATCGAGCGGGGAAAGCTTGATCTCTCCCATGCCAAGACTGATGACAGCCATGACAAAGGTCAACAGGGCGGCGACAGCCGTAACCAGAAGAGTTTTTTTGTGCAAATGAAAAGACGATAGCCCCTTGCCGGGGCGCAGAGTCAAGTAGCCTTTCATCCTTTGTCCAGCCCCTTTCGTGCGACGTAGATAAAGAAGGGAATACCGATCAGGGCTGTCATGACGCCGATGGGTACTTCGGCGGGCTTGGCAACAAAGCGGGCGGCGATGTCCGCTGCCAGCAAGAGTACGGCTCCCAGAAGGCCACTGTAAAGCATTACCCAGCGCGTCTCGATCCCGACGAGAAAACGGGCGAGATGAGGCGTGACCAGTCCAACAAAGCCGATCGGTCCGGCAACTGCCACAGAGCTGCCGGACAGCAGGACGATCGCTGCACCCGCAGCCAGTTTTACCAGAAGCGTGCGCTGCCCCAATCCTTTGGCTACGTCATCACCCATGAGCAAGGTTTGGATCGGGCGTGCCAGCAAAAAGGCGAGCACCCAGGCACTGAGCATATAAGGAAACACTGATTCTAAAAATTCCAACTTTCGTCCGCCAACTGACCCGGAAAGCCAAAATAGAACCTCGTCGACCGATTTTTCGTTCAAGACCATCATGCCGTGACGGGCAGAAGCGGCTAATGCCGTGATCGCAGCGCCTGCCAAAGTCAGCTTGACCGGTGTCATTCCGTCTCTGCCAAGAGAACCCAGCAGGTAGACGATCACACCGCTCACAGCAGCTCCGAGAAAGGCGATCCAGGTAAACTGGGTCAAAGAGCTGATGCCAAAAAAGGTGATAGCGACGACGACGAAAAGGGCGGCGCCCGCATTGAGTCCAAACAGCTCCACATCGGCAATCGGGTTGCGCGTCAAGGCTTGCAGCAGCGTTCCGGCAATGCCCAGACAGATGCCGACGGACAGCGCGTTCAACACGCGGGGGACCCGCACTTCTTTGATGACAATATGTTCATTGGAGCCGTCAAACTGGGTGAAGGCATCTATCGCCGTATGCCAGCTTGTTTCCACAATGCCGAAGACGAGACTGGCATAGCTGAGATAGGCCAGCAGTAAAAGAAAAAGGCCGACTCCCATGATTTTCAGATACGTATTGGATAGCAAAGCTCTCATAGCGGGGATTCATCCTTAGAATGGGTAATAGAGAAATGATGTCTATTCATTACTAAGTGTAGGGGCAGTCATTTTCCTTGTCAATGATCTTGATATTCATTATCATTTTCCTGTTGACTTGTTCATGGCACAGGATGTAGGATAATCAATGAAAGTGATACACATTCTCAATTGTGATTTGAAGGGAGTCATCTTCATGTTTCAACCTACATACAAGCATACTCGCGGAAAGATGTTCTTTTCCGTTATGATGGCCCTCATGCTGATCGTGACAGGTTGCGGAGGGAAGCAAGCAGAACAGCAACCGGCCGGACAGCCAGTAGGCAATGCCAGCGAAGGCAGCGCTGAAAGCTATGTGGTTAAACACGCGATGGGGGAGACGACGATCACGGGTACCCCGCAACGCGTCGTGATGCTGACCGCGCAAGGTGTGGAGACACTGGTCAAGCTGGGCGTGAAACCAGTTGGGGCAGTCGGCTCCTTTACTGACCCAACCCAATTCTATGAGCCGGTTAAACCCTATCTGGAAGGCACCAAGCTGGTCGGCTCGGAATCTCAGCCAAACCTGGAAGCGATTATGGCGCTGAAGCCTGACCTGATCCTGGGGATGAAGTTTCGCCATGAGAAAATCTATGAGCAGCTGAAGGCGATTGCTCCTACCGTATTCGTGGAAGAGCCTCGCGGCGACTGGAAAGCAAACTTTATGCTGTACGCGGAAGCGCTGAACAAAAAGGCAGAGGGCGAGCAGGTCATTGCCGATTGGGACAAACGCGTGGCAGAATTTAAAGAAAAAGCTGGCGACAAGCTGAAAACAGAAGTATCGATCGTGCGCTTCATGCCGGGTCGCGTACGTATCTACTATAAAGACACCTTCCTGGGCACGATTTTAAAAGATCTGGGCGTAGCCCGTCCGGCCGCGCAGGATAAAGAGGAATTCGCAGATGAAGTAACCAAAGAGCGGATTCCGGAAATGGACGGCGACATCATGTTCTACTTCTCCTATGAGACAGGAAATGGCGAGGCCAGCAAGCTGGAGGAAGAATGGACGAATGATTCACTGTGGAAAAACCTGAACGTCGTGAAGAACAACAAGGCATTCAAGGTTGACGACGTAGTGTGGAATACCTCCGGTGGCGTGATTTGTGCCAATATGGTGCTGGATGAGCTGGAGAAGTACATTATTGGGCAGTAAGCTGGCTTGATGGATGGTGAAAAGCTGTTGGGGTGAGAATCCTGACAGCTTTTTTCTGTGAGGATCGTCCCAAATGAAGGTTATGGTATGATAAAAAGAAAGCTGTTTCGCAGAGATGTGTAAAGGAGGGGGATGGAAGCTGTCGCGTTCGCACTCCCTGTTTATCATTAGCATCGCTTGCATGATGATCTTATTTTCGTTGTTCGGGTTGTTGGATGCTTATTGGCCGCATGTGGGACCGATCGGGAATGGTCCCAACTATAAAAAGATATGGTTTCAGTTTTCTTTGCAAATGCTCAGTGCCATCTGCTTTCTCGTATTGGGGATTCACGGTTACGTCAAGCAAAGGAATGAGAAAAAACCGCCTCCCGGTGAATAGCAGGGGGCGGCTCTTTTCGTTTTCAATACACTGTCAGGGCGGCTGTCTATCCAATTTCACCGTAAGAGGCGGGAGTAATCATTGGGCCATCAGGTTTTTCATTCCTCTTGGAAATTGAAGATTGACGTGATCCACCAGCAAAGTTTTCTCGTTTTGGGGCGTGACAATGCCGGAAAAGACAAATTTCAGCTCATATTCATCGGTTACGTTGTAGGTGTAGATGGTTTCCCCGGCTACGTTGGCGATCGCAGTCGGCTTGCCCAGTGCCGTTTTTACATCGGCTGGTGTCAGTGCTTGCAGGCGCGTGTCATAGCTGCGGATGTCTACGATTTGCATTCCTTTGTTAAACGCGAACACAATTCCCGGGATTCGGTAGCTGGCGTAGCTGATTCCGTTTACCATGTTCAGCCGGTCTGGTTTCCCCCATTCTTTTTCTACAGTATCAAAAACGCTATTCTCCACCGGATACTCCACCCCGAGCAATTTCCCTTCCTTGGCCATATCACGAACGGCTGTCAGCATTTCCGTGGCATTTCCGTAAAGCATGAGATTGACTGTTCCGCGCGGATAGAAGACATATGTGCGAACAGCGCGAAGCTCGCTTTTGCCATCTTCGATTCCCTGGTAGACGATCTTCAATTGATACTTATCCGTGATGTTGTAAATATGAATGGTCTGCCCGGCAAAAGAGTTGACACGAGCCGGTTCGCCGAGAATCCTTTTGACCTGTTCCAGAGACAAGCTGTGCAGCTGTGGGTCATTGGTTCGAATATCGACGATTTGCATACCTTTGTTGTAGCCGAGAACCACTCCTTTTTTCCCGTAGGTGGCATACATTATCCCGTTTGCACTATCCGTCCGGTCTGGTTTGCCCCAGGCTTGCTCGAGCTCGTCAAACATGGACGTCTCCAGCGAAATATTTTGATTGAAAACTTGGCCCTGCATCGCTTTTTCCTTGATCGTACGGATCAGGGTTTCTTCTTTGTTGTCGGAAACAGCTCCCGCACCCGCGCCAACGCCTACACCTGCACCACCTGTACCTGCACCACCTGTACCTGTACCAATCCCCGATCCTTGGGGCGACCCTTCTGGGCCCGTGCTGCCCGGCGGCTGTTGATCCGTTGCCGGAGTAGTGGGGGCGGGCCCTGCAGACTGATTCCAGTTGATCAATTGGCTGCCCAGCCAGACAGTCGCCACAAGCAGCGTGCAGGCCGCAGCCGTTCTTGCAATGGGAGCCAGCCGATGAGCCTTCTTGCGTCGATGGTCAAAAGTTCGGGTTCCTGCTCCTGTATGTGTGTTGCGAATGGTCATGATGATCTTCTCCTTTTGCTTTGGTTGCAGCTTGATATCCGGCAGATTGCGCAGTTCTTCCAACAGCTTTTTATCGTAGTTTGACGGCATCGCCAATCCCCTCCTGTCCCTGCTGTCCCCAGCGATCCTTCAGCGCTTTGATCGCCCGATGGTAGGTGACGTGGACTTTGTTTTCACTCCATTGCAAAATCTCGGCTGTCTCCTTAGGGGAGAGCTCTTTGATTCCGCGCAGGATCAGTACCTCCCGATGAGCCGGCTTCAGATGTTGCAGGGTCTGATACAGCTCGCGCTTCTCTTCGTGGAGATTCAGCCATTCCTCGGGGGTTCGCCGGTGATCGCGGACGTCGCTTAAAAAACTGTCCGGCAGCCATTTGCGAAGGCGTTGTTTTCGTTGATAATCGACCGCGGAGTTGCGGGCAATCGACAAAAGCCAGGTTTTGGGCAGCGATCTTCCTTCGAAGTGGTCGAGTGCCTGCAAGGCCTTGATGAAAACATCCTGCAGCAGATCCTCCACATCAGCAGTACCCATGTAATACACGAGGAATTTATAGATCTCGTCACCGTAACGCAGGAACCATTGCTCAATCAGCTCATTCTTGTTCACGCGTTCCCCACCTTTACGGTTTCTTCTATGTAATTGGACGGTCGAACTCTTTTATTCTTACAGTTTTCCTCAAAAAAGAGCTGCCAAGTGATGGAAGGGGAAATTTTTTGTGAGGAAATGGCCGGGAAAGCGTTTGGAAAATGAATGGGAAAAGGTAGGCACAGAGGAAAGCTGCGCCAAGCAGGGGCAGGCCGGGTAGGGCCGGAAAGCACAGTAAGGAACAGGCGAGGAAGAGACCTGGAATCGACGGGGGAGTCGAAATCCGAGTCTCAGGGGCGCAGAGTGGACTCGCGAGTAAACCAGGACGAGTAGGCAAGTATGCTGATCAGGACGGCAGAGATGGCTGCCGAGGAGGAAAAGGCAAACATGATCAGGATTTGGTACCGCACAGCCTCAAGCGGACTTGCTCCGGCGATAATCATTCCCGTCATCGTTCCGGGAAGCTGGACCAGTCCAATCGTTTTCATCGTATCAAACGTAGGAATCATGCTCGCTTTGACGGCACGTTTCAAAACGTCGTGAATTGCTTGACGCTTGTTTGCACCGAGGCAGAGCAACACTTCGATTTCCCCCCGCGCCGTCTGGGCTTCCCGGTTCATGTGACTGAGAAACAGACCGGCGACAATCATCGCATTGCCGATAATCATCCCGCTGATGGGAATCAGGTACTGCGGCGTCGGCTGGATCAAGCGAAGCAACACAAGCAACGACATCGTCAGGGCAGCCGTGACGGTCAGGGAGGCGGCTACGCGCCACCAGATTCCGGGCAAGCCCTCTCCGCGCCGGGAAGCGTTCCAGGAAGCAACGGCGATCATCATAGCAAGCACCAGGGCATGGTAAACCGGATGGTCCGTATGAAAAACGAATTGGAGCACATAACCAATCGCCAAAAGCTGAACGGCCGAGCGCACCGTCCCGATGGCGATCTCCTTTTCCAGGCCAAGCTTTTGCCACATGGACAGAAAGAGTGCAATGACGACAAATGTAAAGGAAAGCCACAAACTCATGGATGACATGGAGCGTCCTCCTTTTGATCGCGATGAAGGATGAGGAATTCCCTGGCCTCAGGGGTCTGGGGGGCATGGAAAAAGAGAGCGGCCGGTGAATCCTCCAAGAGCCGTCCTCCCGCCAAAAACCAGACGCGCTGGCCGACCGAACGGGCTTGCTCCCAGTCATGTGTTATCCAGAGAAGAGTTGTGCCGAAGCGGCGATGCAGATCCAGCAACAACTCCTCCGTGGCCCGCTTGCTGATCGCGTCCAGCGAAGCGGTTACCTCATCCAGCAGCAGCACGGATGGACGAAGCAGCAGCGTGCGCACCAGTGCCACCCTTTGCTTTTCACCGCCGGAGAGCTGCGCCGCCGGTTTGCTCCAATCCAGATCGCCAAGCCCGACAGCCTCCATCCATTGGTGGGCCGTATCCGATTCAAATGGACGTTTGTGCAAACGGCTCACCGTCTGGAGGTTCTCTTCCACCGTACCTGGCAGCATCACCGGGTGCTGCGCGACATAACTAACCGACATTCTCCATTTCTCTGCACTCCACTCCGCCGGTGTTTTTCCCAGATGCCGGATGGTCCCGTGATCAGGGGTATCCAGGAAGCCGAGCAGGCGCAGGAGAGTGCTTTTTCCCTGACCGGATTTGCCCATGATCAGCGTAATCTCCGGAGAAAGAATTTCGGCTGATATGCCGGAAAACAGCCATGTATCTGGCTGTGAGGGAAACTGCTTACCCAGTTGTTCCAGGGTGAGAATGCTGCTGCTCACAAAATCGTCCCTCCCGTTTGGAGAATGAAAAAACACCGAAGGCTGCTTGCTTCGGTGTTTTTGTGCACGATGACTATGTACTTACTTATGCTCGGACAGCCACTGTGCAACTGCTTGAATCTCAGGCTGCTTTTTCAAGAGGCCTGGAGGCATGCCGCCGCGTCCTTCTTTGATGATTTTCGCAATCTCATCAGCGGACAGATGATTACCAACTTGAGCCAATGCCGGTGCGGAAATCCCTTCCAGGTTTTGTCCGTGGCAGCTAGAGCAGTTTTGTGCAAACACGTTGGCAGGATCGATGTTGGCGGTTGGTCCGCCGCCTTCAGAAGCCTGGCCTCCATGCTGCGGTGGGAAGAAAGCAGAACCTACAAGTGCGATGAGGAAAACAAGAAACAAGATACCAAACGAAGCAAAAAAGGCCTTCGCGGAATCAATTACGTCGTTTTGATTCATGTTCTTTTTGTTAGAACCAGCCATCTGACAAAGACCTCCCTAGGGCGAGTATAGCAATATACATGCAATTTTACGGTAAAAGCGGGACAGTTGCAAGGAAACAGCAAAACAGACAAAGAAAGTACACATTTACATTTTTCCATTTTTATAACGTGCCCAGTCAGCTCGCTATTTAAATAGAAGAAAAGCGGGATGGAGCAGGCTGTGCGTGTGTTACAAGAAAGGTTGTTGATGATCACGTCCAATTGTGGTAAAGTAGTAATGCTGGTTTGTAGCTTTTTATGCTCGGTTCGTGCATAGGATGGCGGCAAACGGGATATGATTTTTTGGAAAACGAGAAGAGGCATGGAAACACTCATCTTATAGAGTGTTCATGAAATGGGTTTCTTACGCCTTGGAAATACGTCTTGAGGTGAATAAACATGGCATTGGCTGCGAAAATTTTGCTGATAATCGCGAGTATCGGATTAATTATTGTCGTTTTGCTCCAATCTGGTAAAAGTGCCGGTCTTTCCGGAGCAATTGGCGGCGGCGCTGAACAACTGATGGGGAAACAGAAAGCCCGCGGAATTGATGCGCTGCTTGGCAGGCTGACGGTTATATTTGCCGTATTGTTTATGGTGTTTGCGATCTTGTTGGGATATTTCTTAAAAAGCGGAGCGTAATGTTCGATTAGCGTAAGACAGCAAGGTAACCTTGCTGTCTTTTTCTCTATTTGGTTTGCCGTGAGCGCGAGCGGCGAATACTACATAGTAAGAGAAGCTGGCGAGACATGTATTCGCGGCAGAGGAGGCTTAGTATGAAAGAACATGAAATACTCGCGTTCATGAGGGAACAGGCATATCACCCCATGACGGTGGCAGAGTTGGAAGCTGCATTTGGAATCGAGGATGCGGATGCTTTTAAAGAACTGGTCAAAACGCTGAACCAGTTGGAGGATAGCGGAGAAGTCGTGCGGACGAGAACGAATCGCTACGGCGTACCGGAAAAAATGAACCTGATCCGCGGAAGACTGCAAAATCACCCCAAAGGGTTTGGTTTTGTGATCGCGGAGGCCCCTGAACAGGATGACATCTACGTGCACGCCAATGATATGAATGGCGCCTTGCACGGCGATACCGTTCTGGTGAGGCTGGAGAAAATCAGCGGTGGGAACCGCTCTGAGGGCAGAATTATTCGCGTCGTGGAGCGGGGAATTACCGAGGTCGTCGGTACCTTTAAAGACGAGACGCATTACGCCTTTGTCATTCCCGATGAAAAACGAATCGGCAAGGATATCTTTATCCCGAAAGAAGCGTACAACGGAGCGGTAGACGGTCATAAGGTCGTGGCCAAGATCGTCCGCTATCCGGAGGGGCGCGTCAATCCCGAGGGCGAAGTAACCGAGATCCTGGGCCACAAAAATGATCCCGGTGTAGATATTCTCTCGATCATCCGCAAATTTGGTTTGCCGGAGGCCTTCCCAGCCGATGTGCTGGCAGAAGCAGAGGCAGCTCCTGATGAGATTTCCGAAGAAGAAATCAAGGGCAGACGCGATCTGCGCGATCGCGTGATGGTCACGATCGACGGAGCAGATGCCAAGGACCTGGATGATGCCGTTTCGGTCGAAGTGTTGCCCAACGGAAATTACCGACTGGGTGTCCATATTGCAGACGTCAGCTACTACGTCCGGGAAAATTCTCCGCTGGATCAGGAAGCGTATCGACGCGGGACGAGCGTCTACCTCGTCGACCGTGTCATTCCGATGCTGCCGCATCGCCTGTCCAACGGGATTTGCAGCCTGAATCCCAAGGTAGACCGCCTGACGATCTCCTGCGATATGGAAATGGACGCAGAGGCCAATGTGGTCGGCTACGACATCTTCCTGAGCGTCATCCGCACCAATGAACGGATGACCTACTCCGATATCCGCAAAATCCTGGAGGATAACGACGAAGAGCTGATCGCCAAATACGAAGCGCTCGTCCCGATGTTCCGCCAAATGGAAAAGCTTGCTCGCAAGCGTCGGGCCAAACGGATGCAACGGGGCGCCATCGATTTCGATTTCCGCGAAGCGAAAATTTACGTCAACGAAGAGGGCACACCTACGGACATCGGATTCCGTGACCGCTCCATCGCGGAAAGCATTATCGAAGAATTCATGCTGGCTGCCAACGAAACGGTGGCCGAGCATTTCCATTGGATGAAACAGCCTTTTATTTACCGGGTTCACGAAGATCCCAAAGAGGAAAAGCTGCTGGCTTTTATGGAGTTCATCACCAATTTTGGCTACAGCGTGCGCGGCAAGGGAAACACTGTGCATCCCCGCGCTCTGCAGCAGCTTTTGGAGGAAGTAAAAGGAACACCGGAAGAAATCATCATCAGCACCGTGCTCTTGCGCTCGATGAAGCAAGCGCGATATGACGCGGAAAGTCTGGGGCACTACGGGCTGGCGACCGATTTCTACACACATTTTACATCCCCGATCCGGCGCTACCCCGATCTCATCGTGCATCGCCGCATCCGCGAATCGCTGGAGGGAGAGTTGTCGGAAAAACGGTTGGCCCATTGGCAGGAGCAAATGCCGCTCATCGCGGATCATTCTTCCCAGCGCGAGCGCCTGGCCGTAGATGCAGAGCGCGAGACAGACGACCTGAAAAAGGCGGAATTCATGCTGGAGCGGATCGGCGAGGAGTTTGAGGGCGTGATCTCCGGCGTCACCTCGTTTGGGATGTTCGTCGAGCTGCCCAACACGATTGAGGGCCTGGTGCACGTCAGCTTTTTGACCGACGACTATTACCACTACCACGAAAAAGCATACGCCCTGATCGGCGAGCGGACAGGCAAGCAGTTCCGCATCGGTGACGTCGTCCAGGTGCGCGTCTCCAACGTAAACGTCGACGAGCGCGCCATCGACTTTGAAGTCGTCGGGATGAAAAAGTCAGGCGGTTTCCGCGGCCGCGAGCGCGGTCCCAAGGTCATCGAAGGGCGCGGGAAAGAGCGTCAGGACAGACGGACCAAGCAGGAGCGCTCCGCCAAAAAGGATCAGCCGCAGAGACGAGAGCTGCACCCAGCAGCCTTCCGCAAGAAGCGCAAGGAGAGCGGAGCGAAGACGTACAAAGTGAACCAAAATCCGGAAGCGACCGGTGCAAAAGCCGGCGGAGAAGATGTCATCCGGTTAGGGGATACAGAGCAGGCGGCTCCACGCGAGAAGGCTTTCTGGGAGGACCTGGTTCGTTCCAAGAAAAAGAAGCGGAAGAATGTAGCGGGTCAGGCGAAGCGGAAGCGGCGGTAGGTAAGACGGACCGATCTGTAAATGGATAGGCTGTTGCCTTCGTTGGCTGGATTTGGCGGTGTCTAAAAGTGGTACACTGGACGACAGTGGAGTTTGTAGCAGAGCAGCCGCTTTTGTTTGAAAGACAAGCAACTGCCAGCAGACATATTGACAAAGACAAGCAACTGCCAGCTGACATAGTGACGATACCCGCAGCAGTCTGGAGTAAGAATGACGATCAATCACGGGAACGGCGGTAGTGCACCGCCGTCCCTTTGCTTTACAGATCGATTCGAGATAAAAATTCTTGCCACCGAACCTATTTTTTGCTAGACTAACTGTTACCATATTTTCTTTATTTGAACCGGTACCAAAAGCGAGGTGATCTCCATGTCAAAACCGAAAACAGGTGTCAAAACGCTGGCGCAAAACCGGAAAGCCCGCCACGATTATCATATCGAGGAAGTCTACGAAGCAGGCATTGCCCTGACGGGGACGGAGATCAAATCGGTGAGGGCCGGTCGCGTACAGCTCAAGGACAGCTTTGCCCGGATTCAAAACGGTGAGATGCTTCTGTACAATGTGCACATCAGCCCGTACGATCAAGGCAACCGCTTCAACCATGAGCCGGAGCGGACGCGCAAGCTGCTGTTGAGTCGTTTGGAAATCCTCAAACTGAACAGCCTCACCCGGGAACGCGGCTACTCGCTGGTTCCGCTCAGCATTTACTTAAAAGGCGGCTGGGCCAAGGTAGAGCTGGCGCTGGTCAAAGGGAAGAAGAACTACGACAAGCGCGAGGACTTGAAGAAGAAGGACGCTGCGCGTGAAGTGGAGCGTGCGCTGCGGGAGCGGCAGAAGGTGTAAGTATAGGAATGCCATGGACGTCTTGCTGTTGAAGAAAAATATGGAGCGAGTGAATAGGCGGTATGCATGTACTGTCTCTCGCGAAATTCACGGACTTTGGCGCACACTGGCAGGGTTACCACTAACATACGTTGAGAATTGCATGATTCATATGCTATAGTAAAGAAGCAATGAGTGATGTGAACCAAAACGTCTGGGTGTGGAACCGATTATCGATTTCGCCTGGGCTTTTTTTGTCTCATCTGATATAGCCTCAGATTCAGACACATTCGCATGAGACCTCATTCAATCTTTTTGACAACATCGTTGTCTACCTAATCGGTGACACGATCTTTCCCATCCTGGGGGCGTTCTGGATTCGACGGGGATGGTAGAGCATAAGAAGCGAGCCGGGGGGTTGCGGACCTCGTCATCAACGCAAACGCCATTAACTGGCAACAAACAACTTTCTCTCGCTGCTTAATAACCAGTGAGGCGCTACCATTCCATCGCCCATGTGGCATGACTAGCGCTCAACTTTAGTGGGATACGCCGGAGGTCTCCGCCTGGGGCCAAAGGAAGAAGATCAATCAGGCTAGGTGCTGGGTCAGCGCGTCACTCCGCGAATCCATCACCGAAATCTAAATGAGTGACTGCGCTCGGAGATGCTTATGTATCGCTGTTTTCGGACGGGGGTTCGAATCCCCCCGCCTCCACCATTAAAAACCCTGCATGTTAATTCTACATAAAAGTTGTTAATATCCCTGGATGGCAGTATAATTACTTCCTGAACGAATTCCTGGAGCACTTGCTTTTTTTCTTCGTCGCTGTCGGAGAAAAGCGAGTGCTTTTTCTGTTCCAGTAAGTCGATAATCAGTTTTTCGTCAATGTCATTGATACTGTTCATTACTTCGATATGGTGTAATTCGGATTCAAGAATAACTTTCCGCTGGTTTGCTTCTTTGATCTTTTCAGCCAATACATTTTTATCAAGCAGCCCTTCGCCGATCGCTTCAATCCAGTTATTCAGCTTCTTTTCAGTTTCTGCAATTTCGCGTTTGATCGGCTGTATATCTTGCTGACTGCTGGCCTTTTGTTCCCGATAAAGGTCCTGTACTTTGCGTGCAACTTCTATCATGGCCGCATCGGTAAAGCAGTTTTCTACAAGCTGTTCGATAACGATATGTTCCAAGTCTTCTTTCCTCACGCCTGTATTACCGCACTTGGCAGCGCAACGGTAGTATCTTAAATGGTTGCCGCCTTTGTGATTAACGTAAGAATTACCCGCGTAGTTTGCTCCGCATTTTCCGCAGCGAACCTTTCCAGTAAGGAGATACAATATTTTCGACTTGAAAGCCCCAGGTTTCTTTTTTCTGTCGGCCATAATGGCGTTCACCTTTTCCCATAATTCTTTGGATACAATCGCTGGAATAGCCCCCGGTATAATTACTTGCTGTTCGACTGGTTTTTTCTTATGGGTATTTCGCTTGCCATCCTCATTTTTGGCGCTGGCTACATCCCAAGTATATACGCCTTTGTATTTCTGATTCGATGCCCAGCCGTCAAAGCTGTTCTTTGTAAATTTCCTTCCTGTTCTTGTACGGAATCCTTGTTCATTCAGTAACTCTACAATCTGAGGTACGGATAGACCGCTAGCGATCCCTTCGAAGTAAATCTGTACAGCCCTGTACGTTTTTTCGTCAATCTCATATTTCAGCGTTTCGGGGTTTACCTTATATCCGTATGGAGGACGGCCGCCAGCGTGCAACCCTTTTTCAGCATTTTCGGCCATACCTTTTCGAGCTTCACGGGCTAGATTGGCACTGTAATATTCTGCCATACCGTCAAGAACAGACTCTAAAATAATTGATTCTGGAGAATTGTCGAACTGTTCCAGGACGCTTTCAAGTAAGACATTATTCTTTTTTAGCAAGCGTTTGTAAAAGGCACTGTCATAACGATCACGCGCAAACCGATCACGCTTGTGTACCACAACTACGTCAAAAATGCCCATAGAACTATCAGCCATCATACGCTGAAAATCTGGACGGCGGTCAGTCGTAGCGGTTTTAGCTTCGTCTGTGTATGTGCCGACAAGGATATACCCTTTTCGCTTGCAATACTCCTTAATTGCTTTTAACTGTGCGTCTATTGATTCAGCCCGTTGATTGTCTGAACTGTAACGTAGGTAAGCAACGGCGCGTAAAGACATATCTGATCTCACCTTATCACTAGTATTTCATTATATTTAAAGGTCAACAGAATATTTGATAGCCCGTCCAATTATGCGTACCTGGTTCTCGTTTGTCGCCACTATCGGCTCATACGCAGGGTTGTCCGGCATTAAAATCATGATGTCCCCTTGCCACTTTATCCTCTTCAATGTTGCTTCAGTATCGCCGTTAAGTAGCACTGCTGCGATTTGTCCAGACTCAACAGTCGGTTGCTCACGGATCAAGACGAGGGAGTTGCTAGGAATGGTCGGGCTCATAGAGTCACCTTTTGCGTATAGATAATACAGCTTTCCGGACGGTAAGTTTTCGACAACCTCATACCGGTAGTCTTCAACATTCTGTTCCGCAAAAATCGGATCGCCGCAAGCAATAACGCCGATAATCGGGATCGGCCTAACTTCCCGGGGAAGAGGAATAAGGTTACTGATTTCCTCATTAATTTTTGGGAACAAATCGTTAATGCTAACTCCGAGAGCGTCGGCGATAGCGAAAAGCGTATTTTGTTCAGGTTCATTCGTCCCAGCCTCATATGAAGATATGGTATTATGCTTCACACCGATCTTCAGGCCCAGCTCTTTTTGTGTCATGTTCCGCATTTTGCGGTACTTCCTTATTTGCATACCTACATACCTTGAAACGTCCTTCATGAAATTTCCAACCACCTTTCAATTATATTATACCAAACTTCATGAAACCGTAAACATTTAATTTCATATTTTGTGAAAATATTTGTTGACTTCCTTTTTTACTTCATGTATCATGAAGTCATCGGAGGTGATGATATGCAGCAAGAAAAACTGATCGCTTGGCGGAAGTATCATGGGTTAACGCAACAGGACATGGCGAAGCTGATTGGTGTTGACGTGCGTACCTACATCAACAAGGAAACTGGCATATCTCAGTTTAAGGCCAATGAGATGTTCGCGATAGCCGAAAGATTGGGTAGAAAAATAGATGAAATTTTTTTACCCACAAACTTCATGAAACATGAAGTTGAAGTAGGTAAAACAACTGCCTGACTACGATCAAACAGCACGAAAGGAGGAAATGGCTTGGGAGTCGTTAGGGAGCCCGCGGCAAAGCTAGGAATCACTGTAAAAACCGTTCCACATCCCAGACCAGATGAGGCGTATGACTTGATCGCGAAAATGATAGTCAAAGACTTGATTGCAAAAAGCAAACCAACATCAATGTAACAAAGTACAGCGTGAAAGGAGGTACACCATGAGCAAACTCATTCTCAATCCCGAATACGGCCTATATGAACGCAACGGTCAAGCGTTTTGCAGTAGTCGTCAAGTTGCCGTAGAGTTCGAGAAAGAGCACTACAACGTACTTCGAGACATCGAAAACCTAGATTGCAGCGAGGAATTTAGAGCCCTCAATTTTGAGGTCTCCTCTTACCGAAGTGAACAGAACAAGAAGATGCCAGAAATCCTTATGACCAAAGACGGTTTCACTTTCTTGGTAATGGGATATCGAGGTAAGAAGGCAGCGGTCTTTAAAGAAGCATACATCCGTCGGTTCAATGAAATGGAGCGCTTTATCCAGTCTTTGCAGGCAACCAAGATTGAGTTTCCGGCATTTACGGATGCGATTATGGCAGCTCACGAAGAGCCAAAGCACTATCACTTTTCCAATGAAATTAACATGATTTATCGTATTGTGCTCGGTGTGGATGCAAAGAAGTACCGTGAGCAATGTGGAATCCCAAAAGGCGAAGTCATTAAACCTTACCTGAGTCTAGAGCAAATCAAGGCAATAGAAACGCTCCAACGCGTGGACATCGGCCTGATCGTAGCGATCACTGATTATGAGCAACGTAAGCGGACACTTATGCAATATTACGAGCAGATGAAACTAAAGCGTATTGCGTAGGTGGACAAGCTAGAAGTCGCTCTGGTGGACAAGCCAAGGAGGAGATGAAAACAATGGAAAAGCAGACTACCACAGAAATTGTGATTGTCGGGACTGAAGAAGTATCGGTGGAACCAGTTCGGGTCCAAGTTTTAATTAATGGCAGGGTCGCCTACGACCAAGAAGTAGCGATCAAACGAAGATTGGATGTCGAGGTAATTGCAGATAAATCAAGCGATGGCAAACATTCACTGCATTTATTCAGAAATGCAAGTGTTCAAACTCTCAGTAAAGAGGAATTTCGGGGATTCCCTAGCGAGTAAAGAAGGAAATCCCTCTGGAACAATTATTTCGTGAAATGCTCAAGCAACCTCCCGACGATCGGCGAGGTAATCCACGAATATTTTGAGATCAGATCGCTAAATCGGGCAAAAGTTCCTTTTTGAACGGGAATGTTATTTTGAATAACTGCATTCAATGTTTCAAGCAGAGCGTGCAGTTCTTTTCGGTCCTCTTCATTGTCGCATTGGGAATCAATTAAATCCCTGATTTGTTCGTCGGAATAAGTGACATTTATCGTCGACTGATTCTGAATGCCGAACATGGAGTTGGAAGCCTGGTTGATGTGAAAGTTTTGGATAGGTTGAATCAGAGGCTCTTGGTGTTTTCCTTCAAGGAATCTTAACCCCTCTATGGTTATCCTAGGGTTATTCAGAGATAACATGTATCCACCGAGGGACCCACTCAAAGAATATCCGGTTGCATAGCCTAAATCCAATAATTTTTGCAAGACATCGATGTTATCCTGCTCACTATTGGTTTCGTAAAATTGCTTTAGTTTTCCGTTTTCTATATTGCGAAGCGCCATTTTCATGGCATCTTCAAACTCTTGAGCGGAGCTAAACATTGTTCCACCTCCCTCCAGGTTGATTTTGAAAGTCTAGACAACTTCCAATATTCGACAGAGAGGGATAAAGTCCTACAAAAAGGAGATGAAAGAATGAGTCAGTTACAGGTCATCCAGCACAACCAACAACGAGTATTAACAACAGCGCAATTAGCAGAAGCATATGGGGCTGATGTAAAAACGATCAGCAAAAACTTTGAGCGTAACAAGGAGCGGTATCGGGAGGGTAAGCACTTTTTCCGGTTAGATGGTGATGAACTGAGGGCTTTCAAAGCTAGTCGTCAAATTGACGAAAACCTTAAATTCGCGCCAGTGATCTACCTCTGGACCGAAAAAGGCGCTTGGATGCATGCGAAGTCACTTAATACAGACAAAGCCTGGGAGGCTTATGAAACTCTTGTTGATGATTACTACAGGGTGAAGGAGGAGCAATTGAAACTCAGTCCTGAAGTGCAGGCGATCTTTTTCCTGGATAGGAAAACACAAGAAATCGAAACCCGGGTAGAAAAACTCGAAACCAACATGACGATCGACTACGGCCAGCAGCTGGCACTCCAGCGAACAGCCAAGGCGCAAATCCTTGAACTTGTTGGCGGCAAAGAATCGCCAGCCTATCAAAACAAACCATTGCGGGACAAGCTGTTTAGCTCCATCTGGAGTGACTATAAGGATTACTTCAATGTTGGATCATACAAAGACACTCCGGTCAAAGATTGCGAAAAGGCAAAGGAATACCTCAAGAAGTGGTCCCCACAAGGAAAGCTTCTGCGTGAGGTTGAGGAAGCGAATCAGCAGCTTACATTTGTTAGTTGAAAGGGGAAGCCTAAAAATGAGAAACCGCTTCGTAATTGATTATGGCGCAGTAAATCTAAAGAGCCTGGTCGTTACCAACGACGCGGACTATTACGAAAAAATGAAGGCTCAAGACAATATCGGTGTATTGTTTGAGCCAAAAGTAATCGGTGATGTTGAACTAGGGGAAACGGCTAAGATTTATGCAGTTGGGATTCTGGCGGATACTTAGGTTCTGTATCAGATTCCCACACTAAATTGACGAAATAGACCTCACTACCCAAGTCAAATTTACTCAGTATTCTCCATCCAAGATCGACATGCTTTTGAACATACTCAAGGTCTTTCTCTTCTGATTTTCGCTTAACTTGAATCCGTAAAGATTGCAACGGTAATCTCACCTTCCTGTAACGTTTTGGTAAGTCTGGACAACGAACCAATTCGACAGAGTGATGGAAAATCCTACAAATTTTGAAAGGAGGCGAAATCATGAGCATTAACCGTTACCCACGGTACGTAAGCGCAGCTGACGAATTAAAAGGGGCGTTGGTGACATACGTACATGAAGTGAAGATGACGGCACCAGAATTGGCACCACAGGCAGAGAAACTTATGCGAACTGTGCTTGAGCAAGATGTTGAAATCTTCAATTTTTTGAGGAGTCGGCGAGCAAGCTGCCCAACAGTAATCGGGGGGGATGATGAAAATGAGCAAGTCTAACGAGAAAGTTCATTTAACAAGCGGACCAACACCGAGGATATACCTATGGTCATGCCCGGGCTGCAATGGAACATACAGTTGGTCGCAACAAATCAACGCAATGTGGGGTCATCCTGATGACAAGGCGTTCTGTGCAGTGTGCTTAAAGTATTACGAAATAACCAATCTTGACCAGTATGGGCGGGTAATTTAACGAAACTTGAGGTGGCGAAAATGACGATGACCAAGCAGCAAGTCGTTGAGAGTGGATTGTTTTTGATTTACGTCAAAGATGGCACGATCTATCCAGTAGCTTTGACCAAGGAACAAAAAGAAACATTCTATTTTCTGATGAACATCTTACCCCAGCCCGTTAAATACATCGCAGATCGTCCGTTGGGTAAAGCAGTAACGCTTGCGAGTCTCTTAAAGCAGGAGGTATGAGCATGGCCGAACAAGATCAACAAATCATTGCGACCTTGGCAACGAAGGTTATGGGGTGGGAAAGGTTCTTTCATGAAGGCATGCAGTTGTGGGGGTGGAAGCAAGATTCGCCTTACTTCTTCACATCTCATTGGAATCCGCTTCACAACATAGACGATGCTTGGAGAATTGTAAAAAAGTTGAAGGCGGACGGATGGCTTTATGAATCCTTCAACGACCGCTTTGGGAGAGAATATTTCAGATTTGCTGGTCACCTTCAAATTGAAGGAAACTTCCTAGGTGAAGGCACAACTTTACCAGAAGCTATCAGTGATGCCGCCCGCAAGATGATCAATAACGAACCTCTAGGCTTGAAATGGCGTAAAGCAGCGATGGAAATGGATTAATTCGACCAATTATCTCCAGAAGGGAGGGTAACGCATGGAAACTCATCTACTCCGTAAGCTGCTACGGTTTTACCAGCAGAGGATGGTCGAGGCCAGAACATCAGGCGACTTGAAAGCATACGACATTTATCGACAAACGACTAGGGAGCTATCCGAAACCATCCATAAAAAAGAAAAAAGCGTCTGCTGACACAGACGCAAAAACCCTAAAAACCTGGTTCCATTTTAACGGAACGGAAAGAAGAGGTCAACCCATGAAAAAATATGTCCTGACTGAAAATACAATCGAGTTTTTCGGTATCACGCTTTACCAAATAAAAGCTGTTCGTTCGTTTGGTGACGTCGGGGAAGGAGAACTTGGCGGCTGGATCGCAAAGGAGGAAAACCTTGATCAGTCCGGCAATGCTTGGGTGTCCGGCGATGCTCGGGTGTACGGCAATGCTTGGGTGTCCGGCGATGCTTGGGTGTCCGGCGATGCTCGGGTGTACGGCAATGCTTGGGTGTCCGGCGATGCTCGGGTGTACGGCGATGCTCGGGTGTACGGCGATGCTTGGGTGTACGGCGATGCTCGGGTGTCCGGCGATGCTTGGGTGTACGGCGATGCTCGGGTGTACGGCGATGCTCGGGTGGAATCAAGTCGGCACATCGTATGGTTTAGTAACGTTGGGTCAGAAAACGGGACATTAACTGCTTTCACTTCTAAGACTGGAGAAATTGAAGTGACGCGGGGTTGCTGCTTCGGAACTATTGATGAATTCGAACAGAAAGTAAAGACGAGACATAGCGATAGCAAGTATGCAGAAGAATATCTGATCTTGGTTGAATACATTCGTCTTCGTTTCCGTGATGTAAAGGTAACGGCGGATGGTGATAACTCTTGAAACCGATAAGCGCACGAATAGATGACTTGAAAAAAGAGGTCGCCAATTTAACGGCCCTTCGTGAAGAAGCAAAGTCTGAATGGCTTCGCTATGCAGATGAGTCGATATATTACCGCAATAAATCCGTTGCAGCTGAAACGAGGATGCTCAATCTGATAAATGAAATTGAATACCGATTGACGGAAATCGCTGAATTGGAGGGGGCTTGTAAATGAGAGTTTGCTGCTGCTGCGAAGAAGAAGACATATACAAACAGTTGATTACTTTGCCTGTGACGATTGTGTTTGAGGGGAAGAGATATACTCGTCCAGCGTTCGAACCAACTGACAATTTCATATGCTTCGACTGCTTGCAAGAAGAAGCAGAGAACATATTCGCGTTATAGGAGGAATGATTATGAACGCACTGGAGCAAATGGAACTTGATGAATTGCAGGAGCTTGTTTTTCAGCTGTCTGAAGCTGAAGTAAAGCAACGCTTTCGTATAGATAGCTTTGACTCCCTTAATTGGGCGTTGCGCAAGCTTGCCGCGCTAGAAGCCAAACGCAAAGAGAATGAAGCCTTAGCCAAAAAGGAGTATGAACGGATTAAGGCGTGGGAGGAGAAGATGACAAAGGGCATCGAAGAGCATAAGCAATTCTTTACCTCGCTGATTGAAGAATACGCACGATCGCAACGAGCAGCTGATCCGAAATGGAAGGCATCCACACCTTACGGGAAAGTTGGCTTTCGAAAGCAGCAGCCAAAATGGATGTACGACGAACAGAAGGCCTTAGAATCGGTCGAATCGACAGGGCTAGATAAGTTTATCCGCGTAAAAAAAGAGCTTGATAAGGTGGCTCTCAAGGCGTCTGCGAAGGTGCTGGAAGATGGTCGTGTGATTGATACGGAGACGGGCGTTTTTATTGAAGGCGTATCAGTCGCGGAGCAGCCAGAAGCGTTGAAAGTGGAGGTTGTGGAATGAGCGAACAGCGAACCTTAGTCAAAAAGTTGGCTAAAGTCATGCAAGAAGTCAAGTATATCCAAAAGCGCGGGTTTAACAAGTTTCATCAGTACAGATACGCCACGGAATCGGATGTAGCAGAGAAAATACGTGAATCTCTCGCTGAACAAAACGTTGTCATGATACCGAACATGACCTCTCATTCAATCCGTGAACATACCACAGCAAAAGGTAATCGCGAGTATATTACGACGGTCGTCATGGAGTTCAAATTCATCGACGGAGATTCGGGAGAGGAAATCACCTTTACCATGATTGGGGAAGGCCAGGACCCCGGAGATAAGGGGCCATACAAAGCAATTACAGGCGCACAAAAGTATGCCCTTATGAAGGCTTTCATGATTCCAACCGGGGACGATCCAGAAGCAGACGAGGGTGTTGACCAGCGTAATAACGAGCAGCGATCCGGCCAAAAACCAGCACCTAATGTTTCGGCTCCAAAAGAGGCAACGCTCAAAGCGAAATACCAAATGGGCAAAGGATCGTTGGATGGCTTTGACGATTGGTACAACCAGCAAAAAGCAGCAGGTTTTTCGGATGAACAGATAGACGCAATCCTCACAAAGAGGCTCAAGGAAACGGGAGTGGCTTAGATGAATAAAGTGATCCTCATTGGCAACCTGACCAAAGATCCGGAGTTACGATACACACCCAATGGAGTCGCTGTCTGCACCTTCACCATAGCCGTGAACCGGCGCGTGAATGGGGAGAATCAAGCTGACTTTATCGGCATCGTGGCATGGCAAAAGACAGCTGATCTATGTGCTACCTATCTCCGTAAAGGCAGACAAGCAGCCATAGAGGGGCGAATCCAAACGCGGTCATACGACAACAAAGAGGGCAAAAAAGTATACGTCACTGAGGTAGTTGCCGAAAATGTTCAGTTTATTGGTGGCAGAACAGGCGATGAAGGGCCGTCAAATAAAGGCACTGATTCGTTTGGTGATCCGTTCGTGAATTCTGGTACACCGATTAATATTTCGGATGATGTCTTACCGTTCTAGGTGGTGGAAATATGATGCCGTTTCATCCATATCCCAAATCAGAACAAGTGAGACACAAACGGCGCACTCCCAAACGCAAGGAAAAGGGCCGTATTAAGCCCCAAACGTATCGGGCGGTATTTGACCGGGATGGAGGAAAATGCGTCTTATGCGGGCGTACAGACGGTCTGGAGATGCATCACGTTATCTACCGTAGTAGAGGCGGGACAGGGGAGGAACACAACCTCGTCCTCCTCTGCAAAAAGGACCATATGGCAGCCCACGCCAACAGAGAGATTCGTAAGCAACTGGAAGAATACATGAAACGACTTTATCCCGACAAATGGGAGGACCCATGGAAAGCGTAGAAATTGCGAAGGAAATCCTTCGCGTCTCAAGTCGATTGGATAAAGTGCCTCAAGCAATCTTTGATAATGCAAAAACATTCGCTGAAGCAGAGAGGGCCTACCGGATGGAACTTGCAAAAGAGATCACCAGGCTACGAGCAGGAGGCTTACAAGCGACGTTAATCAGCGATGTGGCACGCGGGAATGTGGCTGAGTTGAAATACAGACGTGATCTAGCAGAAGGACTATACCGATCTTCTGTAGAGTCTTCAAAGGCACTGCAGGCGGAAATGAGCGGACTGCAAAGCATTCTGAAAGTACAAAGTGATGTGTGAACTTGAAACAGCAACGAAACACCTTGAAGCGTTGATGCATCAACGTTCATGTCACCACCTAATCGCTAACTTGAAACAGCAACGAAACAGCAATTCAGGTAGGAAGTGGGGTAATGGGAGGAGCTTTTTTAACCAGTAGGGAGATATTCTCAAACCCGATTTGGACCAACGTCGTTGAGTTCCGCCTATTCTTCCTCATCTACGGTAATGCCGTATTTTCCGAGGAAGGGGTGAGAGTAGGGGACATCCTCTTACAGCGCGGGCAGTGGTTACGGTCGATTCGAAATCTTCAAAAAGACCTTGAGTATATGGAGAACCGAGCCGTCAAATCCTACTCAACGGCAACGATAAAAAGAGCAATCGACAGCTTAGTAAAACAGAATCGAATAAAAATTGAAACAGTCGAACTTGGAACACTATTTACGGTCGTGAATTACGCGGTATATCAAGGTTTTGAGCGTTACGAATCTGTTATACCGAAACAACAACGAAACAGTGACGAAACAGCGACGAAACAGCGACGAAACAATAATAAGAATGTAAATAAGGATATGAATGTTATTAAGGATAAAGAAGAAAAGATTAGGTTGTTCGATTCGGTTTTGCTAACGCAAAAGCAAATCGATACGTTGATCAAAAAATATGGTCAAGAAGGATACGAACGAATTGTTTGGCTACTGAATGATTATAAGACCAGGACAGGGAAGAAGTACGATTCAGATTACCAAGCTATCAATCGATGGGTAGCCAAACGATACCTTGAGGACCTTCAAAAAGCTGCAAAGGGAGGGAAACCATTTGCAGGGGCTAGACAAAATGCTGGAGGACATCAAAGCAAGGGCGGAACAACAAGCCCGTTTGATGGCTTCAAAGCAACGAGCAAGCCAGCCGAATACACAAGTCAAGGAACCATCGACGACCTGCTCTAAGTGTGGCGGCAAGGAAGGGACGCTGAACATCTGGTATGAAGAGCGCGAGTTCACAAAATTGGTAGACGGTGAGCCGGTAAAAGAAAAGCGCCAGGTCAAATGTGAATCGTGGACATGGTGCGAATGCTACTACCAAAAGCGCGTACTGACAGCAAGCCGGATTACTGACGACTTCAAGGAAAAGGGGTTCAAGAACTTTTCCGTAGACGGTCGACCGCTCATCGTAAGAGAAATGTTCGAAAAGGCCAAGCAGTATGTCAGATCATTTGAGGGCATTCGGAAACAGCGAAGAAACTCGATTGCGTTGCTTGGCAATCCAGGAGTCGGTAAAACACATCTCCTCATGGCAGCATGCAACAATCTCATGGCAAAGGGCGTTCCGGTCACATACTTCCCGTGGGTGGAAACGTGGAACGAAATTAAAGATGATTTTGACCTACTCAATCAACGTGTAAACCTGCTGAAAGAAAGCGAATTACTGTTCATCGATGATCTATTCAAAGGGAGGCAGGCACCCACCCCTTTCCAACTGGAACAGCTATTTGCCATCGTGAATTACCGCTACATGGAGAAGAAACCAATCATGTTGTCGTCGGAACGCTCATTTGCTGACATGCTCAAGATCGACGAGGGAATCGGTTCACGACTATATCAGATGTGCAAAGATTACACGATCGAAGTTCAGGGTGATCCATTTGAACTGAACTATCGGTTGGTGGAAGGTGATTAATTTGCAGGTTGATTATCTCGGCAAACAATATACAGCAGTCGGTATAGCCAAAAGCACGGTATTGCCAGAAGAGTTTATATTGCTGCAGGGTCATGGCGAATACCTCGTTGCTCCAACTCATGATTTGAGTGGATTGAGATGGAATGATGACAATACCGATAAGCAAGTGAATGGCGCAATCGGGAGGTGAGTGTAATGCTCATATGTCCAGTTTGCACTCATGAGATGAGAAGAAGACGCGGAAATATCTATATTTGCGATGAATGCGAATACGAGCTGGAGCAAATGACCATTGACTACGTTGAGAACAAAGAAAGGCAAAAGCTCATTGCCGCTAGGTTAAAGGCAGGATTTGAAACAGTGCATGAGGCGGCTAATGCGTCAGGATACAACGCGAGTTATCTGCGGGGGCTGGAAAGAGGGGCGCACCCCTTCACACCGAAAACAGCTGGACGTCTGGCGGCAGCTTATGGATGCGGAATCAGTGATTTGGTTGATTAAAAAGCGAAGAAAGGGAGAGGGAAAAATGAGCTATCGCGAAGATCAGGAAACTATATTGCGCTATGACAGGTCGGAGGGCCGCTGGTTCGCCTTCAGCTCTTATGGACCGCATATACAGAAGATTGAACGTTTGGCAGAAAAAATCGTTTCTGTTGAGGCGGATGCAAACGGGAATCTCATAGAGATTGAGGCATTCTTGGGAAAGAAAGGTGTAAAGATCGGATGGCCAAACGGGTTGGACGAACTGTCAGAAAACGCAGGGGTGATGGATGAATGAAACGGCCAAAGAAGCCAACCCGCCGTCAGAAGGAAGAGATTGTGTTTCGAGGCCTTACGCCCCAAAACTGGCTCGTAGAAAGGGATACACCGGATGAGTTTGTAGTGGTCCATCGGTACACAGGGACAACAAAGCGATTTGGAAGGTCGATAGCATGAACGAATTGCGAATCGTTATCCCGGGAAATCCGCCGACCGTCAACCATGTATACCGAAACGTAGCCATTAACCGAAGAATCACCACGGCAGACGGTCAGAAATGGCGTCAGAACGTTCAGGCGATAGCGTCTAGGGCAATTGCCACCCAGGGTTGGAAAATGAGCTCAGAAGAGAAGCTGGTGGGCGAGGTGATGATCTATTGGCCTACCAGACGCAAGCGAGACGTTGAGAACGTCGGAAAACTCCTGTGGGATGCATTGGAAGGGATTGTGTACGAAAACGACAGGTGGTTGCTCCCAAGGTATATGGATTTCTCAGTGGACAAGCATAATCCAAGGGTGGAGATTAAGTTTTACCGTTTGGAGGAGACAGCAGATGTACATTGCTTGTGAATACTTCGACTTTATCTGGACGGACGAAGAGTTACAAAGGTTCAGGCAATTATGGCGAGACGGTCTACATCTACTTGATATTGCCAAGGAACTTAAACGTCATCGAAATGAGGTACTAATCCTCGCGGTAGATCAGGCAGACCGGGGATACATCAAAACAAGATATGGCGCGATCTTTGGACGGGATTGGAAGAAAGGGAGGAGATCAGATGAAAGGGCACGACCTCGTTATAGGCTACGAAGGTATTTTGAATCGGAGCATGCTTAGGAATAGTCCTCCAGGAGAGGTAATCACCTACATGTTGCCGGAGGCAGAACGCCTAAAGCTGATCGAAAAGTACGGCCCAATCCATAGGCCGCTGCATCGGAAAATGAACAGACACACAATAAAAAGAGCCGAATAAAGCGATGGCAGATCGGAAGGCGCATGGTAACAACCAAATAACCAAGTATGCCGATGTGAGTCGTGTGTGAATCTGTTGAAGGAGATGAGGAGATGTCAATCAGCGATTTTAACCCAGAAGATATCACCGCGGGGGAGACTTACTGGATTAGAAACAGAAACGGACAGGTCCTTGCGAGAATGGTTTTACAAACTGATACCCCAAAGAATGGATGGGTCCGAGTCAAACGCATCCAGGAAGATGACATATACGATTGTGATGCACGGATATTTGCGCGAGTGTATCGGATGATGGGGATTTCAGAGCAGGATACACAATCTCAATTATGTTAAGCAGGGGGGGAGAACGCATGCGAATGCTGTCGCTCTGCTCAGGAATAGACGGAATCGGTTTGGCAGCCAAATGGGCAGGGATAGAGACGGTAGCTTTTTGCGAGATCGAGCCTTATCCAGTGAAGGTCCTGAACAAACGATTCCCAGGGATACCGGTCTTCGATGACCTTCGGAAATTAAACAAACAAATGCTTATAGATGCAGGGGTGATAACGAGTGATGGAAGCAGATCAATTGACATTATTTGCGCCGGATACCCTTGCCAGCCTTTCTCCCACGCCGGGAAGAGACTTGGCGAGGAAGATGACCGCCACCTCTGGCCGGAAGTGTTTAGACTTGTGTGCGAGCTCAGGCCCTCTTGGTTCCTTGGAGAAAATGTTGCTGGACACGTCACGTTGGGCCTCGACAGCGTACTTGCTGACCTGGACAGTGCGGGCTACACCGCAAGGGCGTTCCTACTTCCGGCTGCATCCGTCGGTGCCCCACACCGACGAGATAGAGTTTTCATTGTGGGCAACACCAAATACCATGGACAGCTTGCCGCAAAGATCGGATGAGGCATTGATTCGGCAAGCTACAACAACAAGAAAAGGTAGAACAAAGTCAGCGAACCTTCGAGAACAGGTTGATGAACGGATAATGAAATTATGGCCGACTCCCCAGGCGCGGGACTATCGGAGCGCAGATAATCAAGATTCGCCCCGGGTTGCCCGTAAAGCAGAGCAGGGATGGAGTCCCAATCTGAACGATGCAGTAAAGCTTTGGCCAACACCACGGGCAAATGATGCAGAGAAACGTGGAGACATAAATGCGGATGATCCAAGGAATGGGTTACCAGCTGCCGTTAAACTCTGGCCGACACCAGCGGCGCAGGATGCAAAGAATGCAACGCTCCCACCGTCTCAGATTGATCGCGATACGGTGCCGGGTGCGGTGATGCGGGAGATGAAACTATGGCCAACGCCAACGGCAAGCCAAGACTGGAAACCGATTCGTCCGCTTGCTCCATCCGAAGCGAATGGGACGCACGGAACGATGCTGGTCGGGGCAGTAGGGGATACGGAACCGCACAACGTCGGTGGCCAACTCAACCCGGCCTGGGTGGAGTGCCTTATGGGATTCCCGATCGGCTGGACCGACTTGGATTGTGACGAGCTGGACGAAAGCTGGATTGACACCCCGCGCTGGCCTGCCGGGATTGGACAGGAACAACACGAATGGGAGCCGCCACGAGTGGCAACGGGCGTGAAGGATCGGGTGGCGAGATTGAAGGCCCTGGGGAATGCGGTTGTACCGGCGCAAGTGTATCCGATCTTGGCGGCAATCAAGCAGGTGCATGAAGCAATTTAACACTCTGCTCAATTTGATAAACGAGGAGGAACGAGCATGGATGAAATCAAGACTCTAATGACAAACTGGCAGCGCCTTACATCTGAATGCCCTGAAATACACGAGGCGATAAAAGACGGGTACGAGGTGGGTGCTTACGACGAGGAGACGGGGTACATTATCTCCATGGAAAAAGTGGGCGACGAGCTGAAGGTGCGTGTAGTCATGGATGCGCACTTCATTCCGAAGAAATAAGAGCACTTACCACAATGTGTAGGGAAGAAAGGAGTTGAAAACATGGGATGCACCAACTGCGCAAACTATCATGAAGAATCAGAGTATGGTGACTATGGAACTTGTTACGGTACATGGTATGAATGTACTGCAAAACCGAACATGGGGAATTTAAAAGCGTTCCCCTTCAAAACAGTGCCGAAATCATGCCGTGGGGTTTTTAAAGTGGATAGGGAAAAGCTTACTGGCGGGCGCGGCTGGGAGGTTATGGCTGAACTTTGCGACTCCATATGCGGCCGATCAGAGGACCACGATTTGAAATACGACAAGGTAAATGGTTGCTCTTTAGGAACGTGCGAAGCGTTCAGGTATATCGAGGGGCGAACTGATTTGTGGGAACGGGATAATCCACTCGGCTACATGCATGTGACAGAGGAAAGAATCAGGGACGCTCTGAAGGGCAAGAAGCTTTTCTTTAGAGATCGCAAGGGAAGAAAGCATGAATTTAAGGTTGCGATTCGGGAAACATGCCCAGATTGCAAAGGAGATAGCTACAAGCTCGAAAGAGGAATTGCATCCTGGTTATGCCCAACCTGCAATGGCAGCAGCGTTGTTCTAACAGCGATAGCAAGCCCGTGATTTTACTAAATAGTTAGGGAAGAAAGGAGCAGCGACTATGTTTGAGTGGCAATTGGCAATCAAGGGGGAAGATACCTGGGGACGCCGGACGGTTGTAGCTGAGACAGCTGGCAAAGCAAAGTACGAGCATTTCCGGTACATGAGTGAGTTCTGGGATATTGAGTTTCGGGATTTTTTGAAGCATGTTAGCTGCCACAAGGTCGGTCCTGCATCAGCAAAGAGCTTCTTTGGTAACAAGGAACAATTTGAACGGAATTGCGAGTATCGAAACATACCATTCGCATATCAAGGGATGCGGATAGAAGTAGCCGGGAAGATGGGAACAATCGTAGGAAGCAACAGAAGTTGCAACCTGGACGTTGTATTCGATGGCAGATGGTATGCAGAGAACTGCCATCCTTGGTGGGAAACGCGGTACTTTGATGAAGCAGGCAACGTGATAAAGGATTATAGGGAGCAAAAAGTTGATAAGGTTCGGATGGAGCAAGAACAGGCTCGGCAAAACGTAGCGAGTTTTGTTGCTGAGCGAGAATACACTTACACAGTCGATCAGGTAGTTGATAACTATCTGAAATACTACAAAAACGGAAGCTATATCAGTCATTCGATGAAAGATTGTGTGAAGCATCTGGAAGCTGAACTTGAGGTATTAACACAACGGTAAGGGAGGGAAGACATGTCCAAAACGTGCAAATGCGGCAGGGTACTGTGCGATCTGTGCGGCAAAAACAGCGCTGCCGTACAGATGCGGAATAAGCTAAACGGCAACACATTGAAATGCTGCCGGGAATGTTACCAAGAAATCTGGGGAGGAAAAAACGATGAATAAACAAGCGGTTCTTGATGTACTGAACAGTCTGGAAGTGATCGAAATAAACGGGGGCGATAGCCCATACATCCTTGTCGAGAACAGCGTGGAGAACCGAAAGAAACTTAATGCTGTAGGAATTACGGATGAGGTAATTTACAGCTATGGCGACGATGAAACATTTTGCATCTTGGCGTTGGCTTACAACGAAGGATACGCAGACGAATGGAGGGACGGAAAACTGGTGCTGTGGGGGCCAATTGATGATGAGTTGCGCACAAGGGTTGTGAACGGTGAAGGCACGCCAGCGGACGCTGAACGATTGTTGCGAGAATTGGAACCTGAGTTATTCGCTTAACACACCGGTAGGGAGGAAAGGCATGGCGAGTAAAACAAATATTCGAGCGGACGAAATCAAACGAGCGCTGGCAAAACGCCATACCGACGATCTTTTCCTCACCGAGGTAAAGACCGGGCAGACATGGGGAAACAAGGAGTTGCTAAAGTTTGATGCGTTTGCGATCAAGAGGAGTTGGGCGAAACCACGCTTTACCGGATATGAGGTCAAAGTCAGCCGCGCCGATTTCCTTAACGATCAGAAGTGGCCGGGGTATTTGCCACATTGTCATTGCTTCAGTTTTGTTTGCCCGAAGGGGTTAATCCAGCCGGAAGAGTTGACCGATGAAGTCGGGTTGATTTGGTATTACCCTGACTCCGGCGCGTTGGTAACGAAGAGACCGGCCAAATATCGGTTAATAGAAGTGCCTGCTGACCTGCTATATTACATCCTGCTTTCCAGGATAGAATCAGACCGCCATCCATTTTTCAGCGATCGACGGGAGATGATTGAATCATACCTTTCGAATAAAGAAGCGCGTTTGCGTATCGGCCAGGAATTTAAAGGACGATTATTCGATGAAATCAGCGGGCTGAGGAAAAAGGTTAAGGAGCTGGAAGATGAGCTGAGATACGGCGGCAACAAGGAAGAACAACTGGCCATGATTAAGGATGCTGCCGAGAAGGCAGGCATTAATGTCCGGTATCGCTGGTGGACAAACGAAGTGGTGAAGATGTTAGAGAACAGCATCCACCCGGACATATTGCACGCGGTCGAGCGAATCAAAAGAGAGGCCGATGAGATACAGAAACTCGCGAAAGTAAGCGCAAATCAGGAGCAGCCAACCATGCTCCTTGATACACAACGGTAATTCTGGATATAGGGAGGGACGGAAATGTTTCAGAGTAGCAAGCAAAGGCAAAACGCCAACGAACAACATCTTTGCGCCACATGTAAAAAGTCCGGTGATTGTAACGTAAAGCCGTCTGTTGCCGAATGGAGATATGTTCTCCAGTACTGCCAGAGGTATGAGGGGTCAACAAAACACACGATGTGATAAATGGGGTGAGAGAGATGTTGGACAGACTCCATCGACTGGTTTGGAGGGCGATGGTTTGGGTGAGTCAAAAGAAAAAATCCCTGGCCCAAAAGATTGAGGATATCGACCGGGCTGAACGGATTGAAAGGATTAAGGACGATTACCAAGGGTCTTAAACAAAACAATCGATTTGTAAAGGTGGGAAGTCAAATGGGCAAATACCGCAAAAAGCCAGTTGTAGTTGACGCTATAAGATGGGATGGCAGTAACTATCACGAAGTGTGTGATTTCGTAGAAAAGCCATTGGCGATGGAGTATTCGAGTTTTCCGCCTTCTGAACGAATTCTCGTCATTGAGACACTGGAAGGTACGGTACGTGCAAGTGCGGGGGACATTATTATCCGCGGAGTAAAAGGGGAGTTTTACCCTTGTAAACCAGACATCTTTGAGGAGACGTATGAGCCTGTTGATTGATTCAACAAACCATTACTTTTGAAAAGGAGTGAACGGAATGGGAACAGCGATTGAGTGGACGGACACGGTTTGGAACCCAGTCACAGGCTGCAGCAAAGTGTCAGAGGGTTGCCGCAATTGCTATGCTTTTGCACTCCATGACATGCGGCACAAGTCGTTCCTGGAAGGAAAGAAGCTGCCGCAGCAGTACGCAAAGCCTTTCAGCGAGATTCAGCTTTTCCCAGAGCGACTGGATCAACCGTTGAGGTGGAGGAAGTCGCGGCGAATATTCGTCAATAGCATGAGTGATCTTTTTCACGATCAAGTGCCAGATGAGTATTTGGATCAAGTTTTTGCAGTCATACTGGCATGCGCCACTATTGGGAATCCCGAGCACACATTTCAGATTCTTACAAAACGCCCAGAGAGAATGCTCAAATATTTCACTGACAGGGAACCTTTCGAATTGATTAAGGCATGGTCGAAAGCCGGAGACGGTTGGATAACCATGAATGATCCGGATGTCTACTTTTCCGAATACATTGAGGGACTTACTTGTCACGATTGGGACAAGGACGGAAGGAATAGTAACGCAAGCGAATATATGCCTTGGGGCTATTTAAAAGGACTGTGGCCATTACCGAATGTCTGGCTTGGGACAAGCGTTGAGAACCAAAAGGCAGCAGACGAAAGAATCCCGTTACTCTTGCAGGTCCCGGCAGCCGTCCGGTTCCTGAGCTGTGAGCCGTTGCTTGGGCCGGTTGATCTTGAATTCATCGCACAATTTGAGCATGAGGACAACGAAGGGTACGGGGTAGCGGCGATAAAGGGTATTGATTGGGTGATCGTAGGCGGTGAGTCGGGAACAAACGCCCGACCAATACACCCGGACTGGGCGCGAGACTTGAGGGATCAGTGCCAGGAATATGGTGTAGCATTTTTCTTCAAACAATGGGGAGAATGGTTTCCGCGAGATCAATGGGAATACAACCCGGACCTGATACTGCCAGATGATAATGCAGCTTACACAGATGGACCAAAAACCTATGTGTTTGATGGGGTGTATGGTCTTTATCCGACACATTGCATTGGAAAAAATAAAGCTGGGCGCTTGTTAGATGGAGAAGAGTGGAACGAATTTCCGGGAGGGGAACGGGATGCAAGCAAGAGGTGAGATTAAGTTTCGGGGCTGGTGATACGTTGAAAGATTGGAGGAATTAACATGAGCATATGTATACGTTGCAAACAAGAGTTTGAAAGCGAGCATAGTGACTATGTATGCGACGACTGCCACTTGTTATCTATTCGCAAACGGATTGATGGCAATACGAGTTACCCGACTCATATCGCAGATTTGCGATTTTTGATGAAACGCTATGACGAAGAGAAACGGAAGCTACGAGAGCAACTGCAAAGAACGGTAGAACTGTACCAGTTCGAATGTAGACGAAGAGAAGAAGAAACAGAAGAACGAGATAAGCTGGTCGAGGCGTTACGTGAGATCGACACTTATATCCGCGGAACACGCTACCCATTGCCATATATCGCTGAGGTGTTGAAAAATACATTACCTGAGTATGAGGAGGAGAGATAATGCAAGCAGGACGTGAGATCAAGTTTCAAGTCTGGGACCAGGATACCAGGAAGATGTGGACGTGGGAAGACATCATTGAAGCTGAGTCAGCAATGTTCATCACGCTACTGGAGTTCCTGCAACAGGATCAGTTTATCAAGCGGCAATTCACCGGCCTCCGCGATAAGAACGGCAAGGAGATTTATGAGGGGGACATTGCCCTCATCTATGGTGACAGGTGCGTAATTGAGTATGACTCAAAGTCAGCTTCCTATGTTGCAAGAACCAAAATAGACAGTTACTGGGCTCTGGACGAGGAGACTTTCAAACTGGGTGTAGAGGTAATCGGAAACATCTACGAAAATCCCGATCTGCTGGAGGTGGGCAAGTAATGGAGGCAGGACGTGAGTTGGATGCGAAAGTTGCGGAAGCGTTGGGGTGGGACATTACACCGACTGCGGCTAAATTCAACCCGGAAAATGACATTGAAGTTGATTATGTCATAGACGATGCTCCAGCAGAATGCCCAGAGGGATTGAAGTCGGTTACAGGACAAATTATCGTCCGGCGATTACCAGACTTTTCTACCACTTGGGAAGGCATGGGCGTTCTGGTTGAGGAGGCAAGGAAGCAGGGGATCTATATCGACATTTTGCCACGGGCAAACGGTTATCACATCGTTTGGGGTAAACGGTGGGCAGATAATTTGGTAATCTCAGATGCTCCGTATGGCGTGTGCATTGGCCTCCTTAAGGCAAAAGCTGTTGCAGCAGTTTAACAAAAGAGAAATTGTGATGAGGTGAAGCATGAAAATCATCGATTATGACACGCGCCAGGAAATCGGCGAGATGGAACATCACAACTTTGAGCCTGGGGCAAAATTCCGCATTCCATTTCCAGATAAGAGTCTTTATTTCAGGATTATGGCAATTCAGGTCGGTGCAATCCACGTAAGAACGCTGACAGCAGAGGAATACAGGCAATGAGAAGGGCCAAATGGTGGTTCATATGCCGGCATATGTGGTGGATCGACGGAGACGAGAGGCTGTTTTGTGTGAAGTGTGGACATGTTCAGTAAAAAAATGTGATGAGGAGGAGAAACCGTGGTAGCTGAGTGGAGCGACAAGATATCAGCGTTTTGGTACGGCGGGATAGATGTAAAGAATGGACAATCAGTGGAACTAATTGCATGGAAAGGGTCTCATCACATCATGGTTTACCCAGTCCACGAACACCCTCAACCGCCTTCGAAATTCTTGCAATATCACAAACGAATCGAAACCTTGGAAGACTTCCAGGATGCGATCGATAACAACAAGGAGTATATGGCTACTTACTTGTTGCTGGAACGCATTTAACAAAATATTTCAGGAGTGAAACAGAATGGATCAGCCCTTGAAATGCCCAAAATGCTCGGAAACTTATGGGCCGAACGATTATTTCTACAGCGATCATAAGTACGACCTGGAACAATACGGAATGTGTTTTCACTGCTGCAGGTGGTATTTAGGACATGCTGGTTATGGTGAGTGAAAGGGAGGTAATCCATGAACGCAAAAGACTTACAATACCGACCAATTATTATAGACAGGCTAGACCGCCAGACAGAAAAAGGGATCAGGAAGTATGGTGGTACGATCGACAAGTCGGGTCATCTAAAAACAGTCAGTGAAAGTCTGGAATATCTGGCAGAAGAACTAACGGACGCTTTAGTATACATTGAACACGGAAAAAGACAGGTTCGTTCATTGGTCAATGAGGCAGCTAGTGTCATGAGGAAGTGGGATGTTGCAACATTGGCGTTAAGAGCAATTGCCAAATGTGAAGGGGAAGAGGCGTTGATTGCACAAAAGGCACTCAAAGATATGGGGATGGAATAACAATTCGGGAGAGGTGACCAAAGTGAACGAAATCGATGCTTTGCGACTAACTTCTCAGTTCATTACGGCATTCCAAGCAGTACGATCGGCAGTACAACAGAACGAATCAGACATTATTTACTACGAGCATGAATACAACGACCTGACCCATGCGCTGGAGCTAACAAAATTCAATGCGGCCGAAGGGTATCAGCTGGCAGTCCAGCAAAAGGAGAATAGGGTCAATCGTCGGAAAGCAAAAGACCAAGTAGCACAGCTACAGCCGCTTTTTGATGTGATGACCAGACACCAAAGCTACTTCCAAGACCTACGAAAAGCACAAGCTCAGATAGAGAAGATCAAATCGAGTCAAGCGAGCCGGATGTACACTGCCCGTGCAAGAACGGATATGCAGGATGCCTTTGACCGAGCCAAGCAAAAACAGGTTGCACAATAGGGGGAATGTAGATGAGCGCATTGGCGGAGTTCCAATCCACCTATAACGAGTTGATCATGGAAATAGACATCCTAGAGACACGAATTACGGATTTGGAAAAGGAGCGAAGGTTTCTAGTTGCCAACATGCATGCCAATGCACCAAAGTTACCCGGGGCGGTCGATTACTCCAAAGATAGGGTGCAATCCAACTTTGTCCCGTTTGCTCTGGATCGGATTATAGAGCGAATGAACAAGATTGACGAAACATTGGGACAACTACGAGATCAGCTAAAGGCAAAGCAAGAAACGATGGATAGGTTGGATCGGATACTTGCTCAAATGGATGATCTGGAGTACAAGGTAGCTTTCATGCGGGACAAGCTTCATATGCGTCTTCAGGAGATTGCCGATAAATTGGGTTACAGTTACGACCATATCAAACGAATTTCGAGCAGGATACGAAAGATGCCACCCAAATGCCACCGACAAAAAGATATTCGTGGTATAAACTAGATATAGTGAGGCAAAAAGGTTATCGTACCAATTGCCAGTGAACACAAGGGATCGGGGTATCCCGGTCGGGTGAAGGGACTGCGCATTCGCGGGCCTTTCGCTTTCGGAGCTTTCGCGCGGTTGAAGTAGGTGTCGCGAGCCGAGAATCGCTGTTGTTACCTTGGCGATGTGTGGTTAATCGCAAAACCGCGCACAATCAAAACGCATGACGGGCCTGGGTATCAGATTACCCGCCGTGCTTATAAAAAGATGCAGTGGCGGAATAGGTAGACGCTTATACCATAAGAGTGCATAGTTGCCGAATTCGCTTGAATAGAGGGCGCTTGCCGGAATTGCATTCATGCAAGGTGCAAATCCTTGCCTGCATCATAACAAAGCGGAAAGCCATTCGGAACATACCCGGGTGGCTTTTCTTGTTGAGGGAGGAATCCATATTGCTGGAGAAATGGCAATGTCACAATGATACGTTGAAATTTTTGCGGCAGTATGGAGGAGAATAAGCATGACCATCGTTAAAATCACAATGCCAACCAAAGACGGAAAACTCGTCGAATGGGAAGATTGCGTGATTGCATATCGGGAGAAAGAGAAGATTAGATGGGGGAAGAAAGCCGATGTGGAGAGCTGAACGAAAGACACAACAGCGGAGAGGTGAGTTCTAATCGAACAATTGTTACTTGCGGCTTTGATGGTAGTAGGAGTGCTTAGTACTTTGGCGATCAGAAAACTAAATTTACTCTGGGAAGAATCTTGTAAAAAGTTGATGAGGAGACACGAAGAAGAACGTAGAGAATGGTACGAAGAGCGCAAGGAGTTGCTTGATCGTATAAACAGAAATACATAAAAATGGCGGCATTACGGAGGTGCCTGATATGGGCTACATTATAGGCGTGATGATAGGTGTCACATTAATCATGTTTTGCCCTCGTTTCAGAAAGTGGTGGATGGGTTAACGTTTGAATCAATTAACCAAACGGTGGTGGTGAATATGTAATGGCAAGAGCAAGGGATCCGAACCGAGACAAAGCATTCGAGATATGGAAACAGTCCAATGGAGAGATAAAGCTAAAGGATATAGCCGATCAGCTCGGCATATCTGAAGGCACTGTCCGGGGATGGAAGAACAAAGACAAGTGGGACGAGCAATTGAACGGAACGTTCCAATCAAAGGAACGGAACGGAACGAAAAAAGGAACGGAGCGCTCCAATAGAGCAACAGAACGAAAGAAGCCTCCTCCAGCCGTGGAAGTCGAAGCAGACGACCTGACTGATAAACAGCGGATTTTTGTGATTGAGTATTTACGAGACTTCAACATTACACGGGCAGCAATGGCTGCAGGGTATAGCAAGAAGACCGCTCATGTTGTTGGGTGGGAAACCCTGAGGAATCCTAAAGTTCAAGCTGAAATCCAGCGCCATAAGGAACAGCGTACTAAAGAGTTGGGGCTAGATGTGCAGCGAGTCATTGCGGAATACATGAAGATAGCTTTCGCGGATATCACAGACCTTCTTGAGTTTGGTCAAAAGGACGAGCCATTGTATGACAACGAAGGCAATCCAGCCATCGATCCTACAACTGGCGAGCCAATGACATACAAACGTAACTACGTTTCGTTCAAGAACAGCGATGAGATTGACGGAACGGTTGTAGGAGAAGTCAGGCAAGGTAAAGATGGCGTGTCGATCAAGCTCCACGACAAAATGAAGGCGCTGGAAAAACTGGAAAAGTACGTTGACTTCATGACTGAAGAACAGCGCCTGAAGCTTGAGAAGGCCAGACTTGAAGTTGCACATCTACGAGGCGATGAGGGTGAACAGGAGGACGACGGTTTCCTGGAAGCTCTTGATGGTAAAACAGAAGAGATTTGGGACGACGAAGATGAGTGAAGTTTATGCATCCTTTATGCATTTCCGGCTTGGGAAATATTTTGCTGTGAGTGCTGAAAATCGCGATATAAAGCGATTTGTATAAATGTTGCATAAAGGTAGGTTATCCACATTTCAGATAAACGTTATCAAATCAACGTTTTATGAGATATGTTGAGTCCCGATAATACACATTATGTAACCTGAAAATGTATATCGTATACACAAGTGAAGGGGGTCAAAGGGTGATGAGGTAGATGAGAAAGAAAAATCAGGAATCATTTAAATGGAGACCTTTTTCAAAGAAACAACTGAAGGTTTTGACGTGGTGGCGCCCCGACTCTCCTGTAAAGGATAGGGACGCCATTATTTGTGATGGGTCCGTTCGTGCTGGGAAGACGATTGTTATGTCTTTCTCATTTGTTGCTTGGGCCATGGACACATTCAGCGGCGAGAACTTGGGGATGGCTGGGAAGACAATCGGCGCGTTACGAAGGAACGTCCTGCAACCTCTAAAGCGTATCTTGAAAGGCAGAGGTTACAAGGTCAAGGACCACAGGGCAGACAATTACCTGACGATCACCTATAAAGGTAAAACGAATTACTTTTACCTGTTTGGCGGGAAGGATGAAAGCTCGCAGGATCTGATCCAGGGGATAACGCTGGCCGGCATGTTCTTCGACGAGGTGGCACTGATGCCGAAGTCTTTCGTAGACCAAGCTACGGCGCGGTGTTCGGTAGAAGGAGCAAAATACTGGTTCAACTGTAATCCGGCAGGCCCTTACCACTGGTTCAAACTTGAATGGTTGGACAAACTCGAGGAGAAAAACGCGGTTCATATCCATTTCACGATGGATGACAACCTTTCGCTCTCGCCCAAAACAAAAGAGCGATATAAACGGATGTACTCGGGGGTTTTCTACAAGCGCTTTATTCTTGGACTTTGGGTGCTTGCACAAGGCATCATTTACGACATGTGGGATGATGACGAAAATACCTTCGATGATGACGATTTACCACAAGGCTTTAAATATCGTGCAAGAAGACACATTGCCGTTGACTACGGGACGCAAAACGCCATGGTATTCCTGGACATATGGGATGATGGCGATACATGTTGGATTCTCAACGAATACTATTATGATGGCCGTGACAAAGGCATTCAAAAAGAGGATTCCCAATATGCAGATGACTTTGAGGAGTTTGTCGGTACAGAATTCTTGCCAGCCTTTACAATCATCGACCCATCGGCGGCGAGCTTTAAGGCTGCGCTTCGGAATCGGGGTTACCGTATTAAGGATGCCGACAACGATGTTGAGGATGGCATTCGCATGACACAGACCATGATCCTGAAACGGAAAATACGTGTTCATAAACATAATTGTCCCAATTTCCTCAAGGAAAGGGCGAGTTACATTTGGGATGAGAAGGCATCAGGAAAAGGGATCGAAAAACCAATCAAGCAAAACGATCACTGCATGGATGGTACGAGATATTTCGTGAAAACGGTCATTACTCCACGGAGATTAGCTTCTGCAAGCTAGAACGCCTTGAAGGGAGGGATAAACAATTGAGCAGACGCAAAAGAAACGCCGTAAAAGACGCTAGGATGCCTCCTAAGAGTCCGGTGCCTAAGACACCTAAAGGATTGACCACAGACGCTTTTCAAAACGTTCTGGCGAGGTTGGGGGCAGGCACACCGAACCTGATGGAAGGCACCAACTACAATTTGACCAGGCTGACGCAAAACTATCAGCTTATGAATACCTTGTACCGCGAGCATTGGATCGTCAGAAAGATCATCGACACTATCCCGGAAGACATGACCCGCAACTGGATAACCATAACGACACAGCTTCCTCCTGACGAAATCCGAAAGCTGGACAAGGTATGGCGCGTCAGAAGGATTCGACAAAAGATCCTCCAAGGGTTGAAATGGGGCCGGTTATACGGCGGCGCAGCTGGTCTTATCATGATCGAAGGGCACGAAGACATCCTACATGAGCCTTTAGACTACGACACAATCATGCCGGGTTCTCTGAAGGGTTTGATGATCGTAGATCGATGGTCAGGCATCTATCCCAATCCCGAGCTTGTCGAGGACCTAGACGACCCTGAATTCGGCTTGCCACAGTCGTACCAACTGACATTAGAAGATGGGCAGGTCGCAAACGTTCACCACAGCCGAATTATTCGATTCATGGGCCGTGAGCTTCCTTATTGGGAGAAGCTTGCAGAGGTGTATTGGGGCGCGTCTGAGGTTGAAGTGGTCTTTGATGAACTGAAGAAACGCGACAATACGAGCTGGAATATAGCCCAGCTTATTTTTCTTGCCAACTTGCGCGTTCTCAAAATGAGCGATTTTGGCGAGCTATTAGCTGTCGGGGATGAACGCTCTCAAAAGGATTTGTACAACACTTTAACAATGCAAAACTGGCTGATGTCTAACATGGGAATGTATATCCTCAACAAAGAGGACGACTTCGCAACACACCAGTATTCATTCGCCGGTCTTAATGATATTTACGAAAGTTTCATGCTCGATATTGCTGGGGCATGCCAGATTCCGGTTACAAAGCTGTTTGGACGCTCTCCAGCCGGTCTAAACGCAACTGGAGAGAATGACATGCAGAACTATTACGAGATCGTTCAGCAGGGGCAAGAGTCCATCCTTGGACCAATCCTTGATAAACTGCTACCGATCATGTGTATGAGCGAATTTGGAGCAATCCCGGATGACCTGGATTATGCCTTTAATCCGATCCGGACGCCAGATGACAAGGAAGTGGCTGAACTAGCCGACAAGAAAACAAAATCAATCATCGAGACGTACAACGCCGGACTCATCAGCCAAAAGATTGCCATGAAAGAGCTGAAGCAAATGTCCGAAACAGTCGGCATGTTTAGCAACATCACAGATAACGACATCGAGCAGGCTGACGATACTTTCCATCAGGGAGAGCTTGGGTTTGGTGGTGATTTAGACTATGGCGGATTTATGGGCACCGAAACGCCGGATCGAGCAGGCATACCGCAGAGCGATTCAAACAGCTTTGAGAAGTTTAGGCGAATCCTTGGACGGTTTGGAAGACGCCTCGGAAATTCTTAGTCGAATCAGGGATTATGCCTACAACTCGGATTTCGTGGCATATGCCGAAGCGCAAGCCATGAAAATGGTTACTCACCTGTTTAGTGATGCGGGAAGAACATGGAGGCAAGCAGCAAAACATAACAGCAGGGGGCGACTCATCTACCAGGCTTTGCAAAAAGAAATGCGCGGGCCGATTGGCGCGTCTGTCCGGCAGCAAGTAGAGCGTAATGCTGCTGTCATCAAATCTCTACCTCTCGATGTGGCAAAGCAGGTTAACAAGCATGTTATGCGTGAGGTCATGAAGGGAACCAGGTCAAGTGAGATTGCCGAACAAATCAAGGCATACTTTCCTGAGGCGTCAAAAGCGAAGGCGAACCTGATCGCCCGTACCGAAGTGAGTAAGACGTCTACGGCTCTCACACAGGCCCGCAGCGAGTTTGTTGGGGCTGATTGGTACGTCTGGCGCACAAGCGAGGATTCAAGGGTGCGTAGCTCGCACAAGATCATGGATGGCGTACTAGTGAAATGGAATGCTCCCCCGTCTCCTGAAAAACTTGATGGGCAGAATCGCACATTCGGCAACTACAACGCAGGTGAAATCTTTAACTGCAGATGCTATCCCGAGCCTGTGATTGATCTGAACCTGGTAAGATGGCCCGCGAAGATTTACTACAACGGAAGTATTCAGCGTATGACGAGGAAGCAATTTGAAAGGATTATGTAGGAGGTTGGACCCTCATGAGCGATTCGACAGAATGGGATAAATTCGAAGAACAAGTGAAATCCTTGCTTTCGATGTGTCGAGCAATGAATGATGCGCATCCCGGATATCCTGGACGATGCATTGGAGCATGCGTCGCGGGAATAAACGAGATTGATGTCGTGGTTAAAAGGAGAAAACAATTCGAAAAATCATGTGAGGTGAATTCGAATTGAAATTTAAACCCGGTGACGAAGTAGCAATTGTGGAAGACCCTTTGAATTTAGGGTTGCCATTGGAACATCACGCGATAGTAATGAGGGTGGATTTAAACGCTTTAGAATTGCGTAGGTACCTTATCTGCGTGCCTTTGAAAAGAGAGGAGTATTGGGTTTCGGAAAGATGCATCGAATTGGCGACAGAAGTTAACGCGCGGTGTGCTGAGGAAGCTCTACGAAACCATTTGGTCGATCTCTCTTTGGATAAACGGGACAAAGTTCTGTTCGATCAGGTAACCAGAACACACAAACAGTGAACACAGGAGCCAAGAGAAGGCTTCTTTTTTATTGCCTGAGAGGGGGTGAGAACAATTAGAAGAGCATATTACGGTTCGCGTTTCAGCAAGAATATGACGGCCACACCAGAAGGATTTTTGATCTGTCACAACGTTCCAATCGCTCGCGCCGGTTGGTATGAGTACCTCGGTGAGGAAATCGGAGCCGATGATCAGCGAGGGAAAATTGTAAAAGTGTATCGCAGTCCTGAGGATGTGTTCAGTCCTGCTGCCATTGCCAGCTTTGAGGGGAAGATCCTGACCGACGAACATCCCGTGGAGGCGGTTACGCCCGGTAATGCAACCAGATACTCCAAAGGGGTTGTGCAAAACGTTCGGCAGGGGTCCGGGGAAAACAGTGACCTGCTGCTGGCCGACTTGGTGGTTCATGACGAGACGTTAATCAATGAGATCCAGGACGGAAAACGAGAAGTTTCATGCGGATACGAATGCACCTACGAACCCATGAATGACGGTACGTATCAACAAAAGGATATTCGCGGCAATCACGTTGCCGTAGTGAAAAGTGGCAGGGCGGGTGACCGCGTTGCAATAAGAGATTCCAAGGAGGAAAGAAGCATGAAGAAAAAAATTACATTGCCGCGTAAAGCGCAATCTCGTGTCACTGACCTATTGGCCGCAATCGGCCTGAAGCAATTTGCTCAGGATGCTGAGCCGGAAGAAATCAAAGATGCAGTCGATGCCCTAACTGAAGAAAAAATTTCACAAGATGAAGACGAAGAAAAGCACGAGCAAAAGGATGAAAACCCCGCTATTCAAGCTCTGGCAGCACAGGTACAAGAGCTTAAAGAAATGTTTGCTCAACTTGCGAAAAAAGAGCAAGAGGACGAAAAACCGGAAGACGCTATCGACCAATTGATCAGCGAACTGGAGAAAAAAGACATCGCGGAAGATGAAGAGGAAGAAGCTCACACAATTCCAGTTGAATCCATGATGGACGAAGAGGGTCCTGTTGCCCCTGCTGAAGAGCGTCCACAGAGCGCTTTGGACAATGCATACAAAATCGCGGCATTGAAAGAAATCAAGCCGATTATCGCGGCTATCCCTGATCCGAAACAACGAAAGCAGGCGACGGATGCAGCTATTGCAGCGATTAGAAAAGGAACGGGTAAGAATACCTATGCTGCCATTCAACGAGGCCAACGCACGGTAGCAAACGACAAGAAGAATGCCGCTGATAGCAAACAACAAGACCTTTCCCAACTTGGTAAAGAATGGGCTAAAAAGTTCAATCCTCACTACAAAGATCGCGCCTAATTGCGCACAGAAAGGATGATGAAACATGCCAGGAAAAGTAATCGGTAAATCTCTGAATCTGGGTTATCCCGGGAATATCTCTCGTAGTGCTGATGCCATAATCGACAATCGGGTTGTAAAGCCTACGGATACAGATAACATCAAGTTCGGGGACCCTGTTGTTCTCAATGACGACAACACCTATTCCAAATTTGGAGCAGACGGCACAGCCGCTACATTCGGAGGTATCGCAGTTCGTGAGGTAAAACAATCGACGGACTATTTCTCTGCTCAAGGCTTCTATGCTCCAGGTCAACCTTGTGACGTCGCAACTCGCGGCAGCTTGACAGTTGTCTGCAATGTCGGTACTCCAAAGGCCGGTGGATCTGTTTATGTTCGTATCGCCACAAACGCTGGCATCCCTGACGGCGTGATTGGCGGCTTTGAAGCAGCAGCAGACGGTGCAAACACAGTTGAAATTCCGAATCTGAAATGGACAACCGGAAGACTGGATGCGAACAAAGTGGCAGAAGTCACTATTCTGACTCGGGTGAATCCGTAATAAAGGGGGAAACACAAAATGAATTTGGCAGCCAATCAATCTCAACGAGTGTTTGAAGTGCCAGGGCTTGGCAGCGGAAGAATGATGAATGACTCTGCTATTGGTAATGGTATGGCATTTTTGAATGCTGAATTGGAAAAACGTGATCCTCGCTTGCATGAACCGTTGCAAAGCGTAACATGGACACGCGATATCGTAGCAAAAACTGGGGGCGGATGGGTGGAATATTCGTCCAACTACTTTGTAGATTACGCCACTACCGGCGGCAATGAAGGTGGCATTATTGGTGGCGAAACCAATAACATTCCAATCATGCAGGCCAATCTGAACAAGGATGTATGGAAGGTCTTCACATGGTCTAACATCCTGAAAGTGCCTTTCGTTGACCAAGCCAAACTCCAAAATATCGGGCGTAGTTTGGATGATATCCTGGATAAAGGCATTCGTTTGAATTACAACAAGTCAATTGACAACTTGGTCTATAACGGACTCCCAGTGATGGATGTGTATGGCCTTGTAAACAACCCTGATATCGTTACATCGGCGGCACCAAATGGCGCTTCTGGGTCCTCTACATGGCAATCGAAAACGCCAGATGAGATCTTAGATGACGTAAACTCTTTGATTACTGAAACTTGGGCCGCCTCAGAATACGACTTAACAGGTATGGCAAACCATATTCTGCTTCCACCGGTTCAATATACTTATCTTGTTAATCGCAAAGTAAGTGACGCCGGAAATATTTCTATTTTGAAATACCTTGAGGAAAACAACATCGCTCGCAACCAAGGCATTGACCTGGTTATTGCTCCTTCTCGCTGGTGCACGGCAGCGGGAACCGGTGGCAAAGATCGCATGGTTGCCTATGTGAACGAAGAAGATCGCATCAACTTCGATCTGCCAGTTCCTCTGAGCCGCGTAATGACTCAGCCACAAGTTACTGAAATGTCTTATATGACCGCATATGCTGCTCAATTGGGCCAAGTCAAAGTGCTGTACGATACTTGCATCCGCTATATGGATGGAATTTAAGGGGGAACTGACATGCGTATCTTTTCCAAAAAAGCGTTCAAATTCGATCATCCGGCGGGCCAAGAGCCTGCCGTGATTGTTAAATCCCATAGTTTTGCGGATGTGCCGGACTGGGTTACTGAATCGGCTATGTTCAAACTTGCAAGCAGCGTAGGGGAAGTGTCGGTATTCGAAACCAAGCAGGATGAAAAAGCTGCTGAGGCAGAAGCAACAGAAGGGCGCGGCAGCCGCGGCAAAAAGAAAGAAAACGAAGGTGGCAAGACCGATGTCAAAGAGAGCCCCCAGGAAACTGCAGAAACCGAAAGCGAAATCCAATAGGACTGGGGCGATCCTATGTCTATCGCAAACAACATAAATACGAGTGTTTCGGATATCATCGGGATTGCTTCCAACATTAGGACCGGGAGCAATCCACCTTTTACGTTTGAGGATTTTATTGCTGTATACCCTCAATTCGGCCCAGACGACACGGGGAAGACTGTAATCGCTCAGCCGATCGTGCAAATGTATATTGACCTGGCAAATGCCTGCATCTTGCAGGCTCGGTGGCATTCCTACTGGAAAGTCGCTATGGGCTGGTTCGTGGCCCATTTCTGCACGCTGTATCTCCAAGGCACTGCCGATCCAAACAGCGGCGCCGCTGGAGTCCTCAAGGCTGGACAAACTCGCGGACTGGCAACCTCAAAATCAGTCGGTGACGTATCGGTAAGCATTGATTACTCCCTGATTGCGCAGGACTTGGACGGATGGGCCGCTTGGAAGCTAACGATCTACGGCCAGCAGCTGGCGACGATTGGCCGGCTGGTCGGAAAAGGCGGCATGTATGTTTACTGAGGGGGTGACTACCCTTGTTCAGCGCTATCGCCAAAGTTACAACAGGCATTGATAAAACGGACGAAATCAAAAAGATTCTCGACAGATTGGCAAAAAAACAGGTCTATGTGGGTATCCCCGAAGGTGGGGAACGGCCAGAAGAAAAGGGCCAGCCCATTGACAATGCTCAGTTGCTGTATGTCCAAACACATGGTGTTCGTAAGTCAGCGATGAGAAAAGAGATGAACCCCAAAGTTGAGAGTGGCGAAATGACGTACAGCCAAGCCTATCAGTTATGGCTTCAAACGCACGGATCGCCACTATGGCATACTCCACCCCGACCGGTGATTGAGCCCGCGCTTGAACACAACAAAGAGGCGCTTGCGAAACAATTGAGAAAGGTATCTGAGGTTGCCTTGGATGGTGGGGATCCAGAGCCGGAGTTGCACAAAGCAGGATTAATGGGGCAAAACTTCGCTCGTGACTGGTTTACGAATCCAGAAAATGGATGGCCCCCTAACTCTCCCATCACGATCAATGGAAGTAAGCCAGATGAAGATGGGAACCAGTTTATCAAGGGGAAAGGCAGCAACAAGCCGCTCATTAATACTGGCGAACTCCGCAAAGCTATCACGTATGTCGTGAAGTAGGGAGGATGATTATGTGATCGATGTTAGCGAAGTGATTACCGATCCCGATTTTGCCCAGACATATGTGGTTTACCGTCAATCTGGTGAGTGGGTGAGGGGAGATTGGGAGGCGTCTGCGGAGAAACAAATCAGAGTGACAGGGGTCATAACCGTCGCTGATGCCAAAACGCTGGAGCAACTACCTGAAGGGGATCGAGTTACCGGACTGATGTGTTTTTATGCCACTCAGGAATTGTTCCAAACCCGCGAAGAAGGTACTTCCGATCAAATCGAGTGGCGCGGGGAAAGGTACCGTGTGAAGCAAGTCTTTCCGTATGGTGACTATGGTTACTGGAAAGCAGTTGCCCAGAGGATGGAGGGTGATTAGATGGCAGATTCAGCGCTGCAGATGTCTGAGATAGAAGATATTTTTTGGGAATGTACTGTAAAGAATCTTGGCCTTGACCCAGCGGCTAAAGCAACACAAAAACGAATACGCATCGGATACCCGGCAGAAGGCGCTCCAGCTTGGAAGCGAACTGAGAATGTCGGGTTTATTCTTGTCTCCTTTGAAAACGACCCATACGCACAGCCGGTTGAGATCAGCTACAACAGGGACAACGAAACGGTAGCGGATCGGATAGCCAGCTATACCCGGTTCATTCAAGTTTCATGGACTTTCTATGGCCCCAGTAGCTACGACGATGCTGACAAAGTGAGGGCGGGATTGTTTTTGAATCCTTTGCTATTCGCGCCGATGTATCTTGTCACAGACGCCCCTACTCCGTACCGGCTACCGGAGCTTTTCGAGGGGCAATGGTGGGAAAGGAGCACATTGGTGGCTCGTTTCAATGAGAAAGTAACCCGATCCACCAAAGTCAACTACATCGAATCGGCCGAAGTACAGGTCATCCCAAATAGATAATAAAGGCAGGTGTTTTTCTTGGCACAATCTCTTGATGAAATTGTCAAGGTTAATGTCATAGTGTCACCCATGGCACAAAGTGCTGGGACATTCGACATTGGTCTAATCGTTGGGAAATCGAAAGTGATCCCGGATTCAGAACGTGTAAGAATTTATTCAAGTCTCACCGACATGAAGGCGGGGGGCTGGAAAGAATCTGACCCCGAATATGCAGCAGCCACACTTTACTACAGCCAGACTCCTACGCCTTCAAAAATTGTAATTGGTAGATGGGATGAAGGAGAGACGTCCTCGGAAGCAGTTGCAGCTTGTCGTGCTGCTAATGGCGATTGGTACGCCTGCTATGTGACAAACGCTACGAAAGACGATATCGAGGTGACTGCTGCGGCAGTTGAAGCGATGGAACCAGCGTCTGTGTTCTTCTATACAACAAGCGACGAGGACGTGAAAACAGGCGCTACTGGTAACATCATGGAAACGTTGAAAAACAAGGGGTACAAACGGAGCTTTGGTCAATACAGCACGACTCCGCACGCTGCTGCAGCCGCGATGGGATATGCGATGGGGGCTAACACCGGGGGTGCAAATTCGGCGTATACCATGGCTTATAAAACCTTGGTTGGTGTCGCACCTGAGCCTCTTTCAACAACCGAAGTACAAAAAATCCTCGAACTCAATGGCAATGTTTACACAAATTATGGATCCAAGTTCAAACTGCTTGTACAAGGGAAGGTAGCGAGCGGAGTGCATTTCGACGAGGTGCTGAACCTTGACATGCTCCAAGCAGAGATCCAGATCGGCGCAGTCAATGCCCTCGTTATGGCGCAGAAAATCCCGCAAGCAGAGGATGGTTTGTCCTTACTGATGAGTGCAATTGCGGAACAGTGTCAGAAATCTGTTACACGGGGCGCGATTGCTCCGGGCGTGTGGAAAGGTCCTCCAATTTTAACGTTGCAAAGAGGAGATACGTTGTCCAAAGGATACCTTGTCCTCGCAGGAAGAATTGAGGACCAGACACAAGAGGAACGAGATGCCCGACTTGCACCGCCCATTTACGTACCAGTGAAAATGGCTGGCGCAATCGAACATGTCGTTATTAACGTAACGGTAAATCGCTAGGGAAGGAGGAGTCATGGATGTCTCATACAACGTATAGCTTTGCGGATGTATCAATGGTCATTTCTCACCCAGCAGTAGGGCAGTATGTAGCAACCGGAGCAGGCCTAGGTAGCATTTCTGTATCGATGACAACCGATCGTACCACACATGATGTTTCGGCAGACGGGTCTGTCATGGTATCAAAAGTTCTAGGACGAAACGGCAGTCTTACAATCTCTGCTCAGCAGACGTCTGATCTCAACAAGTGGCTTTTAAAGCTATACAACTACCTGGAACAAGCGCCAACCTCAGAGTGGGCAGGGATAAACGTTAATGTTCGCTCTTCCACTATGCAGGACCTTATCCGAGCAACGGGAGCAGCTATCCAAAAACTTCCGGACAGACCGTACCAGGCACAGGGCCAACAAGTGTCTTGGGTGCTGATGGCAGCAGATATCGACCAAGCCGTAGCCTAATACAAGCTGAATGAGCCAATGGGGCTCTATTTTTATTTTGGAGGGAAAAATTCATGCAACCACGTTTTAAAGATGTCGAAGTGAATGGGCGAAAGTTTCGGATCAAGAAATTTTCGGCCCGGGTAGGTTCATTCATGGTGGTGAAACTGACTGCAATCTTGGCTCCAATGATTGCGGCGCTAAAGCCCAATCTCAAAGCCATATCAACAGAGGATGTCGATTTGGAAGATATCGACGTCACTGAGATTGCAGGGATTGTGGGGCATCTTGGCAACATCCCCGAGAAGGACTTTGCCTATATTCAAGACCAGGCGCTTCGAGTTTGCTATGAACTATTGCCCGCCGGCCCGGCGCAGGTGCTAGACGATAACGGTTCGTTTGGTGTGTCTGACTTAGAGGACGATACTGTGACAATCATGACTCTTACTGCTCATGCTTTGGGGTTTAATCTGACAAGTTTTTTTCAAGGCAGCGGACTCGGTGGCCTGGTGGGGGGCTTGATTTCATCCCGGCAAGATTAGAAAACGTGGATGAATTTCTTTTCGCACCTGTCCTTGGAGGGCTTTGGACTCACAGCGAGGTGGTTCGTGATGTATTTGACATCGATGACTTGCTGGATGCCCATGAGATCCTTGAGGTGAGAGAAGAAAACAGGAGAAGGGCAGAAGAGGCTGCCAGACTGCGGGAAAGGGGGATGATGTGATGATCGACGTTATCAAAGAATATTTGGTCTCGCTCGGCATGCAGGTGGACAAGAAGTCTTTTAACGACGCCCAGCAGACCATCCAGAAGGTAGAAAAAGGGGTAAAGGACTTTGCCGGATCAACGATCAAAGGGTTTGCTCTTGCGGGCACCGCGATTGTTTCAGCGCTGGCGTCTGCTAACGTCGGTCTTTACGCCTTCCTTGGCCGTCTGGCAACCGCTGACCTGGAAAACGAAAAGTTTGCCCGCAGCATGGGCATCTCGAAAAACGCTGCCGAAGAACTGACCAATACGCTCAAAGTGATGGGCGCCACAATAGAAGACCTCTACCTCAGCCCGGAGCTTATGCAGGACTTTCATCGGCTTCGTGCGTCCATAAAGGACATGCGCCCGCCGACCGACTTCAAAGAGCAGATGAAATTTGTCCGCTCCGTACAGTTTGAATTCCAGCAGCTCCGCCTGAGCGCAACATACTCGCTCCAGTGGATCGGTTATCACTTGTTCAAATACATGGAAGGTCCGCTAACTCGGGTAAAGACCACTTTGCAAGGGATCAACAAGCATGTTGTAAAAGACATGCCGAATTGGACCAAGAAGGTAGCTCAGGCAATGAGCTGGATTGGTCGCCTTGGCGCAACCCTGGTAAAGGCCGGGGCTGATGGTTACAGGATTTTTTCCGAGCTTGGAGAGCGTATACCGCGTTCGATCAAACTTATTGGTGCTGCTTTACTCGGGCTCGCTTTCATCCTCAAAACAGGACCGTTCGGGTTAATAACCGCTGTCTTAACCGGCATACTGCTGCTGCTTGATGACTTTTACACGTACATGGAGGGCGGCGAGAGTGCGCTTGAGCCAATGTGGAAAAAGCTTAAGGGCTTTTATGACCTCCTAAAAGATACTGGTGTCATAAAGCGATTCGCTGATGACTTTGAGCGCGGCATGCGAAAAGCTGAAGCCTGGTTCAAGAACTCATGGGATTGGCTTGTCCGGCTGTACCAAAAATTTGAGGATAACGGCTCTCTGGAAAACTTCAAAGAAGGTGTCCAATCGAATTTCAGTGTTGCCAAGCAAGTAGTACAGGATTTTGGCGGTTGGGTTTCGGATGTTTTCGACCGCCTAAATGAGGAAGGGGTTCTGTCTGGGCTGGAAGCATCGTTTGTCAGCTTGGGCAAAGAAATCTCCGAGGATTACAAGGCAGTATCCAAATTGATTGACAAACTTTATGAAACGGAAGAGACAAAGCAAGTCTTTCAGATTATTGGCGACTACCTTGAAGGATATTTGTTGTTCGCGCTTGAGTCTATTAACGACACCATACAAACTGTGATTTTCTCGTTGAAATCACTACGGGCTTTACTCACGGGCGATGAAGCGTTGCAGGAAGAGGCAAATCGGGAGTTTTTTGGAGAGGCTTATGATGACCAGAAACCTTCAGGCGGCATGAAAAATATGTCCAAAGATGATTTGCGACGGGTACGGGAAGGGAGTGCCCCAACCTCACCAGGTCCACAAGATACAAGGCTGGAAAACAGCGTGAACAGCTTGCCCCGGAACTTGGAGCCGTCGTTCAAAAAGGCGCTGAATGAGTCGGAGTTAGTAAAAGGAATTCGTGGGTTTAATCAGGACCTTAACAGTGGTTTCAAACTCCTGGCGGCAGCAATCAACCCTGACGTTCTCCAATATTACCAGACGATGGCTTCCGGAGGGTATCCAGGCAGCTATATGTATTCATCTAATGCGACTTCAAACCAGACATTTATCAGCAATGACAATAGACCGGTTTACCATATCACCAGTAATGATCCGAAAGGTGTTGCAAGGGAAGTGGAGCAAACTTGGTCAGGGATTAACATTCGTAATATGCGTCCACTTTTTTAGGTAGGAGGTAATGTTGATGGCCGGAAATCCAATATTGGACCTTAACTCACAGCCAATTGCATCCCTCGTATATCTCAAGACGAATGTGGGCGGATATTTCTTCGACGCGTACCTACGTTCCACTCATGCCAGCCGATTAAATATTACAGAACATCCTGTGCAGACCGGGGCAGCACTGACAGACCACGCATTCCTGCAACCGAAAGAGTTGACGATGGAAATCGGCATGTCAGATACAGCTGCTAGTCTTATCCCCGGTCAGTTTACGGGAGGCTGGAGCCGATCTGTGCAGGCTTTTAAGGTACTTCAGGAGCTACAAGCATTACGGGTACCCCTCCAGGTCCATACGAGGCTTGGACTATACCAAAACATGCTGATCGAAGAGATCAACGCCCCTGACGATTACACAACCCTGTACGGCTTACGCTGCACAGTAACTCTACGTGAAATTATGGTAGCACAGGTTAGAACCGTAAAGATCAGCAGCAAACCGGCGGTAACGGATCAGATTAATCGAGGAAAGCAAGAGCCCAAAAGTGTAGATGTGAGTACTTTAGAACAAATTCGTAGGAAAGTGTCAGGAGGTTAGGGTGAAGTATGGCGAATACAATATTACCTATTACCCCTAGGATGAACCAAGAATTTACATGTACGCTTCCTGTGGATTCACGGAATATCACTTTGGACTTTTCTCTGACATATAATTCACCAGCTGGTTATTGGTTTATGTCGATAAAAGATCACGAAACAGGGGCATTGTTAATTGACTCCCTCCCTTTGCTGCCTGGAGAGTATCCTGCGGCTAATATGTTAAGTCAGTTTAGCTACCTTGGCATAGGTAGTGCAGTGCTAATTTCTGTTTCAGGTGACGATTCGATGCCCACATTTGAATCACTCGGACGTGAACATTTGATTGCCTGGGGAGATAATCCCTGACTCGAAATAACAAAGATTCTTATGTTCGCCAAATTTCGACAAAAAATATATTTCACCTGTGGTATTATGACTCTGGCAATTAAAAACTTGGTGGTGAGATTATGAGGTGTAAATGGGTCGTTTCTTATTTGACGTTTCTTACTGTTGTTATGATGTTTGTAGGGGCAGTAAGTGCGGCATCACCTGTAGCAACCAGTCCTGTCTCCAATTATCAAAATCAAGTGCAAATACCCGATAACATAAAAACTCTCGATGAATTAGTGAAGTATTTGCGGTCCAAAGGTATCATTAAAACAGACAATGACATCTTAGATTACATGAAAAGTAACAAGCAAGTAATTCTTAAATTGAGTCCAAATCTTATTGATTATGGATTCACATATAGGTTGTATGCAGAAACTAATACACCTACTAGAAGCGACGGTCTAGTTAAAGTCACTCACGATTATGGAGTTAAAGAAGTTAAAATTTGGGTTGTTCCATTTTCTATCACGAACAATAGTGACCAAACATTAGAAATCAGCAAAGAAAATTTTGCGTTGGTTCCTAAAAGCATTCCTGAAGGAAAAGAATTGGAAGTGCTAGCTATTGAACCTGAATACATTATGGACAGCGCAAAAGGGAATGTACTTGGAAATTTCAAACTCCCACCAAATAACGAAGTTCGACTAAACGCGGTATTTTATGTATTCCCAACTACTTCAGAGCAAAATGTAAATTTAAGGGTATACGACGGTAAAGATCACACTGACGTGGGAATCGCAAAACAATGATAAACTGTATAGGCTTGGTGAAGGCGCTCCTTTTAGGGGCGCTTTTCTTTTCGCCTGTTCCGAATGGAGGGGTTGATGTGTCGGACATTAAAAGCCTTGCAATATATGAGGCGCAAATGCAGGGAGTAGATGTAAATATTGTTTTGGCTACCATTGAAGCGGAAACAAATTTTACTAATAAAACAGGTGACCAAGGAAAATCTCTTGGCCCTGGTCAAGTGCAACCTCGCTGGCACAACGATGATTTCATTTGGGCAGCAAATCGGTTTCGGCTTAATTGGCCATCCACATTACAAGAGCAGACGAAACTTGTTCTTAACAATGATCAATTCGCAACTGCTGTAGCTGTACGAGTAATCGGCAAGACATGGCGTGCATCTAAACAAAACTTCCGGGAGTTCTCTTTGATATATGTCGGAAAAAAAATTCCGGACTGGGATTATCAACGCCGTTTAAAGATATATCAAAAGTATGCAGGGGGAGGTGCGGGAGCTTCGGCTGCACCCTATCCCTCTGTCAGAGACTCAACAGGTGGGGGTGGCGGCGGAAGCCAATCGTCCGGGTTAATCAGTGACATAGAACTACCCTCAACCAATTACGGGGTAGTTGCCAACAGTCAGAGGAATGGAAACGTTTTGTATGGGCGCCGATATCGTGTCTTTGTGGCAAATTCAAAAGGAACAGCTTTAGATGTATCCGACTTGCGATGTACATTTGATATTCGCAAAACACTGATACCGCAGCCGAATTTTTCGACAGTAACCGTCTACAACCTCAATACCGAAACAGAAAATCAAGTCATAAACGAAGGAGATTCCATCATTGTTGAGGCAGGCTATGAGGGAGAGCAGTACGGACTGATTTTCCGTGGGGATGTAGTACAGCCCATTCGCGGAAAAGATGACGGTGTAACGTACAAACTAACGATAAATTCACTGGATGGCGACAGATTCATGAATTCGGGATTTGTCGCCTTTTCCGTGTCCAAAGGCCAAACTGCTCGTACTCAAATCGGGGAAGTAGCTTCTCGAGCCCGAATCCCATCACAACTTGGGACTATATCGAACAACCTGCAGGCCGCGCAACTTACACGCGGAAAAGTTTTTTTTGGCGCGGCAAAAGACTATTTACGTCAACTTGCTCAGTCAAATGCAGCAACATTTTATTTGGAAGACGGGAAAGTAAACGTTATCACCGCCAAAGATTACCCTCCGAACGAGATCGTCGATTTAGCGCCAGAATCCGGGTTGATCGAGACGCCGATGCAGACAGATTTTGGAGTAAATTTCAAATGTCTCCTTAACCCACGTCTAAAAATCAACTCACTCGTTCGAATTAATAACAGTTTGATCCAGGCACAGACATTTCAGTTCGGACAAGTTCCGCGTGGGTTGGATGCATCCGGTATTTACCTGATCGTTGGCATGCGGCATATCGGTGATACTCGTGGAGACAACTGGTATACAGAATGTGAGTGCGTGTCACAAGCTGGAGGAATTATTCCGGGCTTAATGGTTTCTACAACCGTGAATCCTTGGTAGCGTGAATGGAGGGATAATGTGGGCGTCTCTATATACGAACGCATCAACAACAACGACACTGAACTATTCAATATCGTTGCCGACAAGATTTTCAATACTCTCCGGGTGAGTGTTCCGGGAATCATTAAAAAATTTGATCCAGAGACACAGACGGCAGAGGTACAGATAGCGCTGCGTGAGCATGTAAGGCAGGAGAATATGGACTATAAGTGGATGGAAATTGATCCTCTTTTGGATGTCCCTGTCGTCTTCCCGCGGGGAGGCGGCTATGTACTCACTTTCCCAATTAAAGAGGGCGATGAGTGCCTGATCGTATTCTCTGACATGTGCATTGACGCTTGGTTTTCCTTGGGAGATATTCAAAACCAAATCGAAAAGCGCCGGCATGATCTGTCCGACGCCATCGCGATTCCAGGTCTGTGGTCGCAGCCGAAAAAGCTGAAAGACTACTCTACCAAGCACGTCGAGCTGCGTAGTGAGGACAGGAATGAATTCATTCGCATCAAACCAGGCGCAATTGATCTTGTAGCGCCTGCGGTACGGGTTAACGGTGTAAACATGACAACCCGCGAGAGATATGACGAATGGATCCATGGGGGAGGGAAGGTGGACACATGAGGTACAGAGAGATGGTCGGCGGTGACTACAGCATGGGCAGGCCGTTTTTGACCAAAGCTGCTGCCGTAGGGCAAGCGATCTACACGCGCCTTAAATTGCTCATGGAAGAGTGGTGGGAGCAGTTGGACGATGGTTTACCTCTCTTCCAAAACATCTTGAGTACAATGGGCCATCCTGACAACCTGAAGCAAGTTGATCTTTTGGTACAAGCTAGGATCATCGAAACACCGCATGTATCCCAAATTACAGACTTCCGCAGCTCCTATGATAACCGGACCTACTCATTTCAATGTAATGTGGAGACCGACTTTGACGAAACAATTCCCATAACAATGAATTTTGGAAGGTGGGAATAGAATGGCTTATTTCGCACCTTATATCGATGAAACCGGATATCATATGCCCAGTTACAATGACATCCGGGACGAGTTAATCAGCAAAGCAAAGCAGATATTTGGACAAGACATCTACCTGGGCAACGATAGCCAAGACTACCAGTTTATCTCGGCCTTTGCCAGTATGCTCTATGACTCCTATCTCACCTGTCAGGCTGTCTACAACAGCCGGGGGCCCGCAACAGCAATTGGTACCGGTCTGGATGTAGTCGTCGGTGTAAACGGGATCAAGCGGCTGCAGGACACGTACTCCAAAGCTCCTGTCTGGCTAACCGGCACCCCCGGGACACTCATCCAAAATGGGATTGTCTCTGATAAAGCCGGAAACAACTGGTCTTTGCCAGCATCCGTCACAATTGGAGTCGATGGGACGTACGAAACAACGGCAACCTGCCAGGTGCCGGGACCGATTCAAGCGGAAGCCGGCACGATTACCGGCATTGTCACCCCGACGTTGGGCTGGACAAGCGTAACAAATCATGAACCAGCACTGGCTGGCAGAAACACAGAACAAGATCCTCAGCTCCGTGCCCGTCAAGCGATCAGTACAGCCAATCCAAGCCGTACGGTGTTGGAGGGAATCAAAGGAGCAATCGCAGCAGTCAGTGGCGTTACAAGGCACGAGGTATACGAAAATGATACGGGTGAGGTAAATGAACTGGGACACCCGCCCCACTCGATCACAGCCGTTGTGGAGGGCGGAGATGATCAGGAAATAGCCGAGACAATCGCGAAGCACAAAACGCCGGGCTGCTACACAAACGGGACCACAACAAGGGACGTCACCGATATCTACGGCGAGCCTACTCCAATTCGGTTTTTCCGTCCGGCCTATGTGGATATTTCCGCTGTCGTGCAGGTTAAGCGATTGAGTGGATTTACGACTCAAACAGCCGATGATATCGCCAGCTACGTTGCTGATTATATTAACAGCCTTGCGTTCGGGAACACGAGTTTGGTCATATCAAGCCTATGGGGTGCCGCGCTGCAAGCAAACCGGGTTCTGACGAGTCCCTCTTTTTCAATTGTCGGACTAACAGCAGCAAGACAAGGTGAAAAGCAATCAACCGCAGATATACCCCTTGCATTTGACGAGGCGGCGCGTGGCTCTAAAGAAAACGTCACCGTGAATGTTGTGGGGTGAGTAGATGATACAACAATATCTCGATTTGATCACTTCCCAGCACTGTAATAAAGACAAATTCATGAGTTGGCTTACTGTAGTCCTAGAAAGAGGGGACGCAGCGGTAACGGTCGTCAGCAGAATACCCGAAGCTTTTGATGTCAACAAAGCGGTCGGGGTACAACTTGATACAGTGGGCGATTTAGTAGGCAGGTCAAGGTACCTGCCTTTTCAATTGGCTGACGGGTCATCCCCGGTGCTGGACGATGACAATTACCGTATCGCTCTCAAGGCAAAAATCGCGCAGAACCAATGGGATGGGACTATACCTCAGATTTATAAACTGTGGGATGATCTCTTCCCGAGCGCAAGGTTGAGGCTGTTCGATAACCAAGACATGACGATGAAAGCCAAAATCCGGGGGGATCTGGGTCTACACAGCGTTTTGCTTGTCACACTGGGCTACATCATCCCTAAACCATCAGGTGTACGTATCAACATCGCCTGGGAATCGGAAATAGACCGAATGGATTATGTTGGAATGCTGGTGAGTGGCAGAGACACAATCACAATTGAATCTGAGATGCCGCAAGAGTGGTGGATGTCAGAGGCTAATAGAAAGGACTATCTCGGAGTTATTGTAAGTGGTTGCGACCGAATCACGATTTCTTCAGAGGCATTATAAGGAGGGGAAATGAATTGGCGATTTACCCTAAAATGACAATCACAGAGTTGGGGAAAAATCTTTATGCAAAAGCGCAGTCAGGCACCGCCATCACTTATACACGAATGCGAATTGGCTCCGGATCGTATAATGGCGACCCGGCAGTTCTGACAGATCTTGTTCAGCCGATTGACTGGGTCACTATCTTTGGAATTAGTCGTACTGGTAGTACAGCACATGTCAAGGGTCTCTTTGAAAACACAAATGTCAAACAGGCAGTTTATTCTTGCGAACTCGGAATATATGCCGAAGATCCTGATCTAGGAGAAATCTTGTATGGGTATACAAATGCGGGAACAAAAGGGGACAACATCCCACCGATTTCAGCAGGTCCATTTTCTCGTGAGTTTCAGGTCAATATTGCAGTCGGAAGTGCCAGTGAGGTAACGGCAGTTATTTCGCCAAGCGGTTTTGTAACTCATGAGGAGTTTGAAGATCATACCAAGAATTACTCCAATCCTCACAAGGTGACAGCGGATCAAGTTGGAGCTGCGGCTAAGAACCACACACACCCGAATGCCACGCAAACAACAGCGGGTTTTATGAGTCCTTCAGATTTTTCAAAGCTAGCAGGGATACAGAGTGGGGCAATTAATCAGACCACGGCTGATTCCTTGTATGCTAAAAAGTCTGGTGATACCTTTACAGGCGATGTCAAGATAGACGCCGGTTTAACTGTTCGACTACGATTTTCAAGGAGTGGCTTGGACTCAAACGGGAAATTTGTCACAGCAGAATGGCGCAGAAAAAAAGACAATACTCTCTTTTTAAAGTCTGTTCTGAGCAATCCGGATAGCAACGGCAATTACCGAACAGACACTTGGAGCATCTACAATGCTGCTGGGACATCCGTAGTAGAAACAGTAACGTGGACCATTGCTTATGATGCCGATGGCAATATTATCAGCGTGACTTAGAAAGGAGGGGATCACGATGAATGTAATGGATGTTCTTGCAGCGCATGGGCTGGCTGGAAAAAGTGTAGCATTGCCAAAAGACCTGAAAGAAAGCATAGAGACTATGTGGGAAGTAAACGGTCTCGATACGGGGAGCACAACTGTGTTCCCTGAGGTTGACGATGACAATTCCTTCTACATGACCTATAGCCAAAAATGGACAAAAAAATTTAGTCCTAATGATGGATCAGTTGTTTGGACAGTTCCGCTTAACTTCGTAGTAACATCTACATGTATTGGGCAAGATGGTTTTTATTATGTGTTTGGAGAAACAAAGTGCCTTAAAATCAACCGGACAACAGGGGCTCAAACAGAGATTGTATTTTCATTTTCTTATCCTTTCTCGATTGGTCAAGGTACAGTCGATAAGTCGGGTGATATCTATGTAGGAGGAACTTATAATTCAAAAGAGATCATAGCAAAACTATCTCCGACTGGGAGTATGGTTTGGAGACATGAAATAGGAACTGCATATTCTATCAGTTACTATGGGATCATTTTCTTTGAGTCTCATATATATTCGCACCAAGGTGGCGCTGTCTATAAACTTACATCAAATGGTAGCCTAGTTTGGGTAAATAGCAATATATCGCTCCGATCTGTAATTCCTGATCCCTTAGACGCAAAATGTCTACTCTCTGTTAGTTCTCCGATCGGTAGTAGTTTCGTGTATGTCATTAGAGTTGATGTTTCTGGGTCTTCCGATCCTGTTATAAAAAATAGACAAGAAATTCCGACTAGCGACGACTCTAGGGCAGGGAGGATGCCGCGTCTGCGGGTCATAAAAGATGCCGTATATGCTGCAGTTGGAAGTTATGGATTTAAGCTAAGACTTTCTGATTTGTATCTATTCGGCTTGTACCGCGATTCGACGGCCCCTTTGAAGGGTGTGCTTTCAGACTCAACTTTCTACTCACTCCCTGCTAAAGGGTTACGTCGAGTGAAATTTTCTTACAAAATACTTTAAGAAAGGGTGTTAAGAATGTATCTCGGATATAGAAAGGAAAGCGATACAAAAGCAAGAGTTGTTTTGATTCACGATTTTCCCTCAGAACTTCCTGAAGATTTGATTGCTGCTGGGGTACTTGTTGATTCTCTCCCAGAGCCTGAGCGAGTACCGGGAAAACGTGCTGATCTGTACATCAATCCGGAAACGAGCGAACTGTGGTACGAGTATGCAGATATTATCAATCCAGACCAGGAAAGAATTGATCGATTAGAAAAGGAAAATGCTGAATTAAAGAAATCAAACCTGGACGCCCAAGAGGCAATTTTAGAACTATACGAAATGATCACAGGAAAATAAGCCAGCATAGGAGGGAGCCGGAATGCTTCAGCGACTATGGATATGGCTTATTTTTTTGTTCTTGGAAGGAGGTGAACACACTATGGTAACTGTATGCGTAAGCCTGATTGTCAATGGCCGCCGCACCTTTGAACAAATCCCGTTGAACCTCCAAGACGCTGTTAAAGCTGACCTGGAGGCTATGGGTTTGGGCACAGACGGCAAGCCATTGGCGTAACGCTCCGTAGGAAGGGCGTTTTTTTCATGGGGAGCTGCTTATGTGGCTCCCTAATTTTTTGCCCCAAGAGGGAAGAGAGGAAGATATCTCATGGAAATGACTTATAAATGGGTAGTCGCATTTGGCGGGGCTGCGGTAACCTATCTATTTGGGGGATGGTCCCCGTTGCTGGGCATTTTGCTTGCTTTTAACATCATCGACTATGTAAGCGGAGTTATAGCCTCGGGTATGGAAGGGAAACTCAAAAGCAAGGTAGGTTTGATTGGGATCGCCCGAAAGGTGCTGATCTTTGCAATGGTTGGCATTGCTCATCTCGTCGACACTGCACTTGGGGACCAACACTTTTTACGGGACGCGACAATTTTTTTCTATCTGGCCAACGAACTGCTGTCCATCATTGAAAATGCAGGCCGGGCCGGTCTGATGGTCCCGGAGCCTATCAAACGTGCGGTGGAAGTGTTGAAAGGAAAGGGTGCTGCGAAATGATCGCTCTCATGCAGGAATATCGCGTGACCAGTCCTTACGGTCCACGGAGAAGCCCCATAACCGGAGGAAATGAATTCCACACCGGCATTGACCTTGTGAAGGCGCCAAACTCTGAAATCAAAGCATTTATTCCAGGCACGGTGATGCATGCCAAAATGGGGCAGACAGGAACGGGTGTGGGTGGATTCGGCATTACGGTAATTATCCAAGATAAATATAACCACCTGCAGTTGTATGCTCATCTTTCAGAGGCTTGCGTAACTGTGGGGCAAAAGGTAGCAGAAGGGCAAGTGATTGGGAAGCAAGGCAGCACTGGCAAATCAACAGGGCAGCATCTACATTTTGAGGTGAGAGAAAACGGAAAGAGTTTTGGGTATGGGAACCATATTCATCCGGTTAAATACGTAGATGACTACTACGAGAAGGAGAGAAAAACTGTGGATAATGTTAAACAATGTGTAGATAAAGATGCTGCGGAAAAAGTGATAGCGGTACTTGGCGCACTCTGGACGGCAAGCTCGGATAAGCAAGTACAGGCAGCAGCTCATTATGCAGCAAACGCACTGCGCGATGAGGTAGGTATACCACGAAACAATTCGCTCACGGACCAATACCCGAATCACTTCAATTGATGAAAATGCCCTCCACCGCTTATCCCGGAAGGAGGGCATTTTTTATTATGGCCTATACAATACGAGCAACATCTTTCCAATTCAGCGAGTCCAACTCAGGCTCATCGCCTTTGACAAACTCAAACATCCAGTAAACTGTAACTTCGTTGCCTTCGTTGTCTACAGCTGGGGCAGAGAACTCCGCGTCGTACTTGTCTCCCTCGCTCGCATCTGTGTAATTTTTGTAGCGTCCCTCCAACAACCGGTTCGTAAAATCAGCTTCGCCTGTGAGTTTGTACGTTTTGCCCTCAAAATTTACTGTTCCATAGTTTGACACCTTTCATCGCTCCTTTGGCTTGTTTTAACCGTCGTCCCTTGCTGTTATCTTTATTATACAATCACTACACGTAATTGTATAGGGGAACACAAGCGAACAAATTGTTAACTTTACTTATCGAAAAGATATCTGATTGTCTCAGCTCGCCACGTCTTGCCCTCATCAAAGGGCGGCAGAGTCCCTCGCCTGACTCTATCCGCAATTGCGCCACGTGTTACACCTAGGGCCTTTGCAAGATCAGCCTGTGAGTACACCTTTGGTTCGAGGTCTACGGGGAGATACCTGCGCCCGGATGGACTTATAAGAGTATCCTCAACGATTCGCCAACCATCCCATGTACCCGTTCCTGTCCACTTAATTTTTGCTGTTTCCATCATTGCTGCCCTCCAAATACGGTTTGTGATATTTTTCTTCCGCTGCAGCTCTCGCGGCAATAGCATCCTCTTTTTCGTCGAATATCCCTAAATAATGCCTCTTACCTTTGATGGTTATGTTCGCAACGTATTTAATGCTCCCATCCTTTTTTCGTTGAATAGACACGCCCTTTGCGCCGGTCGTACTGTTTTTCTGCAATTTTTGTTTAAGGAGTGGCACAAAAACTCCATCTACGGTATGGTGCTTTTCGTTATGCTCTTTTAAAGTGGATGTATGATCAGGGATAAGACATCCACATGACTTTTTATTTCCGCTTGTTAGATCTCTCGATGAAACTGGAACGATTTCGCCACACTCACACTCACACTCCCACATCACGCTTCTGTTGTGCCGCATGTTTCCATCAGTACCTATCACCCGGAGTCTTCCAAATTTGTGGTTTGTCAAATCTTTAAAACGTGACCTCGCTATCGCCTCTCGGTTTAGGCAACCGCATGATCGTGTGAGTCCGTCAAGCAGTTTGTATAGGTTTACGACTTTTTCGTTTCCGCAATCACACTTACACAATACCTGCCGGCGATTGTTTTTCTTATCGACCTCACGGATAACCTCTAGCCGATTGAAACGCTGACCTGGAATCAACTCGTGCTTCATGCAATACACCTCTCTTTAGGCTGCTGCTGCCGTTAATACCGTTGATTGTCAACCACCGACACTTGACCGCCAAACACTCGCCGGCATTTACCTATTTATCAGTGGACTTTAACGCCGTTGAGTTGTTTAGCGTCATTGACGATGGTGTAAAATACAGCGGTACTGATGCCTTTGCCTACTACCAGGTACCCATAAGCTTCACGGTAGTCAGATACATTCAGGTTTTCACGTTTGAAAAACACTTTTCCATTGCGCTCGCCGTACACATTAATGAGTTTTGTATCGTGGTTTGCTTCGACGATGACCTTTTCAGTTGCGGCAGTCATGGATTTGACCTCGTACCAAGCGAGACGAAGGGATTGAGCGAAAAATTCCTTAACTTTTCCACCGAATTTGTTCGCAGCGAGCTTTGCGATTTCCCATGCTCTCGTCATTACGTTTTTCATAATGGTTCGCCCCCTTGTCCTTGTTATGTCTTTATTTTATCAAACCTATACCATTGTGTATAGGGGAACAAACACGAACACACTGTAAATGTTTGGATGTATTTACCAAAGTACAAATCTCTTGGAGATGTCCAAAGAAGGATGTTTTTTATCTTTTTAGGGTATATTAAGGTGTTCAATACAGTAAAAGTTTGATTACAATTTTGCTTGGTGTATTGAGAGTTAATTCCAAGTATGGTATCGTTGAATGAAAAAATGACAGTAAGTGAAATCTGTGTTACATTATCCAATTCGCTGAGGTGATAAAATGTTGGATATGTTATTAAAGTCTATTGAAGAACAGAAGATCAAAACTGATGCAAATGGGAAATCGTTGGAGCAGAAATATGAAACATTTTTGACTGATTATTCTCGTTATCAAAAAAGCATCCAAGAGTCACCACAACAAAATCCCCATGAAAAATCCACTCAAAAGCAATATTACAAATTTTAGTTGAGGTGAAGTATCTTGTCTTCAACCGGTGAGTTTAATTTCCCTAAACAAACACCGTTATATTTTGCAGCCAATAGAAATCGTTACTATCGACAAGAATGGATCAAAGACATTGAAAAGTTAACTGGTCGTCGCATCATTGTTTACGTTTCTAATTTTCATCACAGTAACAGTTCTATTAGTAGAGACGATGTATTGCCTTTCAGTGAATTGATACATGATTTGGAAGACGATAGTGAAGTGGATTTCTTACTTCATACACCGGGCGGAGATCCAAATGCTGCTGAACAACTAGTAAACACACTGTTACCTAAGATAAAGCATCTTCGTGTCGTAGTACCGCTAACTGCCAAAAGTGCGGGCACTATGATTTCTTTATTTGCTGACGAAATTGTGATGGGAGACTCATCTGAACTAGGGCCAATTGATCCACAGGTACCAATTCGTAACATGCAAGGGATCATGACTTATCGTCCTGCAAAAGCGTTCTTAAAGGGACTCGAAGCTATTCAAGCTGAGGTAATTAAGAATAATGGCAACTTGAACCCTACGTACTTCCCAATATTGCAGAGTGTTGATGCAGCTTTCATTCAGTTTTGTAGACAGGCTGAAGATCATGCAAGGAACATTGCAGAACGTTGGTTATTGAGATCGATGTGTATAGGTGATGCTCAAAAAGCGAGAGACATCGCGGATCAGTTATTGGATATTGAAAAATACCCGAATCACGGATCTGTAATCAACTGGTCTGAAGCAGAATCATTAGGACTGAAAGTTCGTTATTATCAGATTAATGATACGGTTTGGGAAGCTTACTGGAGATTGATGTCTATTTACTTAACGGATATGCAAACTCAAGGGCTAGCGAAAGTGTTTGAAGGAAGTAAGAACTCAGTATCTGTATAGCAAAGAGAAATTATAATTTTTCTTTTGCCTCGTATTAACGAGGCATTTTTATTTGCATGTTCGCATGTTGTTCGCATATAATACAAACAAACGTTCGTGTATGAGGTGAGATAATGGGCAAGATGGACGATTTGTTTGCAATGCGATGGGTTTTGCCGGAACATGGCCAAGCGTTATCCGATTACTACTTTGAAAAAACACTGGTCGAAAAACCAGAACTGGAGGAGGACGAAAAGGCCGAGATCAACCGCATTCTTCAGGAATCTTTGCAACTGGACTACGCAATCACCATTATCTGGTGGCAACAGTTCAGAGAAGAGCTGGGCAATACCTGCAGCATGTGGGGAATTGTAAAATGGATTGATCAGCAGGGACGACGTATCAAGCTGATGAACGACGAGGAAATCCAGTGGATCCAGATGGATCAAATAGTGGATATACGGACATAATAGAACAAACCATAACATGATTACATGTAGAATTTTGTCGAATAACGCGCTTTTTGACTGATGTCATTTTCATAATCTGTGATAAAATGAACTCGAAACAGTACCAAGTATGTTTTAATGCCCTCTGTCATGAACTAAGCGGAAAGGGGGATAGTAATTGACTACAATAAACGATGTAGCGAACTATTTCTTAACAAAAGTCGATCGAGATTCTGGCGACAATATTACGCATCTAAAACTCCAAAAAATATGCTATTATGCTCAGGCATGGCATCTTGCAATTGAAGATGAACCTTTGTTTGAAGCTCATTTCGAAGCTTGGGCACATGGACCAGTTAATCCGGGTCTGTGGTACGAATATCGAGGTTATGGCTGGGATCCAATTCCTTATCCGGAGGATTTCGAGATAAAATCAATCCCGAAACCAATTCGTGAATTCCTGGACGAGATTTGGGATGTATATGGAAAGTACTCAGCGCGCTATTTGGAAAACCTTACTCACCAGGAAGACCCGTGGCTTGAGGCTAGAGGAGATCTTCCAGAAGGACGTTCTTGTAATACCCCAATTGATGAAAACACTATGAGGAACTATTATAAGGATATGATTGAGGATGAGTAAAAGAAGACCAAAAGTGAGGGCGGTTAGTAACAAGATTCGTGATAAACGCCTTTCCGAAAAGGCTGTAATTGCACCGGAGGACACTGGATCAACAGATCACATGCCTCCAGTGCTTTCATTTAAAGATGTTTGTCCAAATCATTTTCAGTTAGAAGAGTGGCAGGGGACTGAATTAAAACAACTGGTTGACACCTTAAAGAAGCTTGGGAATAGTACATGGCAAGATGCCTTAAAAATAAAAGGGCTCGGAATAAAAATATTAGACCCCAAAACCTTTTCCAAGGATTTGCCAGAGTATATATCCCCTGATGTATCAATTTATGAGTGTCGTGTTTCACAGCGGGCAAGGCTTTTCGGGTATCGAATAAGAAATGTATTTTACGTTATATGGTTTGACCGCAATCATGAGGTTTATCCTATGTCCTAATGTTCAAAAAAATGAAGGTAAAACTACACTTAACATACATAAATCCCCAAAACTCTACATACGCTCTAGTGTAGCGCGTAGGCGCAAGCGAGCGTTAGGCAAAAGTATGGCCTCCATCCTGAACGGGTAGGGGCCTTGTTTTTATGCTACGCTGGGTGGTGGGATGGTGCGATCCGTAGTTCCGTTCACGGATCAGCGCAGTTGGTTCTGTAATAGGATATTTGTTCTCATGATTCTATGGGGATGGGAGCAAGTTGTAAAAGTGAAGCCCTCCCCGGAATAAACTAAGAGAGGGCATTCAAATTAATTGGTAATACGAGGAGAAATTATGTCTGTCTAAGTGTGCTTTACTACATACAAGCAAGTTAAATGATGAGGTAAAACCGAATAAGCAAGGTTATTGTAAGTTACAGGCAAGTATTAGATCCATGTCAGTTATGCCCAGAAAGGTATATATTTCATATATCTCGGGGCTGTATCAGGGTCTAATGGTTTTATCTTGCCTTCGTTAAGAGCGTCTCTAATCACTCTAGAAATTATTGAGATGTCCCTGTCTTCTTTACCAAATCGTTGTCTGAGGCTTGCGTTGGTCATATATTCTTTTGTGACGTATTTTAAACTTGCATGTAGATAACATGCGTGTATTTTCTCTTCACGCTCCATCTCATGAAACGGTTTATGGGTAAATAATGTGATGCGGGTATTATCACCAACAACCAGCATCGTCTTGCGGTTGTTTAGTCCGTCCTGGATGTGGGGGAGCTTCGCTTGGTAATCCTCAAAACTCCGACCAAGCGGTATACGGTAGCGGTATTCTGTACCCCAAGGGTAATTGACCTTTTTAACGAGCTGTGCTGTATAGGTCTTGTCACCGTCACGAACGTTCAATCCGGTCAACGAGAAGATTTTGTTTAATTTCTCACTGTCGTTCGATATTCCTGATTTCCTCAAATGTGCATACAAAGCCACACCTCCCATCACAGCTGATGACACGATTTCAAGCAGCACATCACACACCACCTCACTATTGTTTCTGAAAGAAACAGTTGTGACGAAAGCGAACTTGTTTGAATCAACTGAAGCCGTTGCCGCTATCGCATTTTCCTGTTCGCTTTGTCGTTCGCGAGGTACGCATCGAAAACGAACCGCCGAGCGAACCAGCAAACGAATTGGATTTGGTACTATGGGATGCAGCGGGGATTGTCCAATATTACGCATTTTTTAAACACGGCTCGTATACTTTTCTGAATGTTTGTCCAAGATATGGGTGAGGTGATAGCTCATGAGGCTCTGCGGAAAGTGGATCCCAATGTAAAGCAGGATGACTTCTGGACGATGTAGGATTGGGGACGGATATGAACGGATACGAACAAGAAAAACCCTTGAAATTCAAGGGTTTTTTAGATTGACTCGGATTCAAAAAGATAGGGTAAACTCCCGCGTACCGAGCCTGGGAGGTCGCAAAGCTGAAAAATCTATCGTTGCTTGCTCATATGACGAATGATACTCAATGCCAACATGAATTGTGCGCTCGTTTAGAAAAGCTGACGGGATGAAAATAGGCCATTTTCATGGGACTTGTGTTTGTTTTCTAGTTTTTGACGTATCGGGCTACAGTTGTAAATGACAGGTTTTTTACAGGTGTAGCCCCGCCTCCACCATCAATATACATAACATTGAAATGTATATACTCTAATCGCTTAAAAAACTGATGCTATTGAAGCATCAGTTTTTTTGATTTTTATTATTTGTGTTTAACGCAATAAAAGCCAGCATTATATCCGTAGGGATGTAAGACTGTTATTGCTAACGCATAATGTCCGGAGATTGATGGTGTAAGTTATCCTGCTATTGACGGTTAATCTGACCGCATCCGGATATACGAGAGGGGGAATTATGATAATTCTCCCTGAATGACGCGTTTAACCATATGATCATCGATGATGCGGTGTTTGTTCTGGGCCCCATAGATTAAACAATGGGTGCATACTTTGTTGATTAGCCTAGCTGCTCCACTAGAAAAGCGATAGATGTCATCAATGGCTCCGTCGGTGAATATGTCCCGTTCCGCACCGGCATAGGTCATGTGTCTCTCGATGTAAGCTCCTGTTTGGGCCCGGTCGTAATGCGGAAGTTTGCATTGCAGATCGATGCGTTGACGAATTGCAGCGTAAGCTTGTAGGTTAATGCGATCCCAGAGTTCGCTTTGCCCGACAAGGATAAGAGCCATTGGGCTTTGTGCATCCATCTTAAAATTCAGAAGAAAGCGAACCTCTTCCAGCATCTCACGATCCAAAAGATGACTTTCATCCACGACCACGACGGGCTGCAATCCATGAATTCCTCGCATGAGCTCAATCTCCCGATGCAACTGACGCTTCGCATCCCCGCGATAAAACTTCGACTCACAACCGAGTTGTTCCAGTAGTCCCTTGTAGAAATGCCGCGGGGTCAGCTTTGAATCTGACAGATAGAGCACTTTGAACTTTGCGGGATCCAGTTCTTCCGCAAACCGCCGAATCGTTGTCGTCTTCCCCGTTCCGCAGTCTCCGGTAACGACAGCAAACCATTGCCTCTCTGCCGCATATTCTAACCGTCCCAGCGTCTCTTCCAAAATGACCGACTCATACAGCTCGCTAGGCGGGACATCTCTGGAGAACGGTGAACGACTAAGCTCGTAGAATGCCTCAAACATCGCCATTCACCTTACCTTTCCTACGGTAACTAACGGCCGGAGCTTGCACGGAACGGCGGTGATGACTCTGTACTTCGGCAGCACTTAGCAGCCTTGACGATTCTACTGGAACAGGCTGAAGATGGTCTGGCAACGGAGGACGCTTTCCGGCGCGTTCACCGATCACGAGCTCTTTGACCTTCCACGGTTCGTGGCCTTCATACTCAATCGTCAACTCGGTGGTGTCTGACGGGTCATACACGACATCCACGGTACATCCGATGAAAGGAAGCCCCACTTCATATTTTCGATCCAAGAAGCTAATGCAACCGGTTTTGTCGACTTTGCGGGTTTCACAGTGAAGGAATGCATTGGCAAGTTCCTCCGGTTCCACAAACCGAAGCGCCTTCTTGTCATTTCGAAAGGCGATTTCAGGGCTTCGTTTGTTTTCTAATGCCGAATGCGGCTTGTTCTGGTAGCATTCCGAGAGCCAGACCTCGAACAACTCATTCAGTCGGTCGATCGTCTTAGGCTTTTCAAGTGCTGCTTCGCTAAGGAAAGAATCTACCACCCGGTTGAATCGCTCAACCTTACCGGTCGATTCTGGCGAGTACGGTTTCGCAAAAAGAAGTCGCACACCCAATTTGGAACACGTCCGTGTCATCCATTTGGTACGGTACTGCTTCCCATTGTCGAAGTACACCGCCTCCGGAACACCGTATTTCTGAATGGCCTTTCGGAAACAGTCTTCGACGATCGTCTTATCCATGACCGGGTAAAATTCGCCATGCAGCACGAATCTCGTCGCATCGTCGATGAAGGTGACGAGAAACACTTGTTTCATCGCTCCATCCGGTCCAATGGGCAGGTACGGACCATACTTTAAGTCCGAGTGCCATAGACGATTGCGGTGTGGCTGTTGGAACCTGCGAGCCGCTACACCAGAGTTTGCATACATTCGCATATGTCTTGTGCTGTAACCACGTTCCGTTAGCTTCTCTTGAAGCGTGCTCCGTTTGATTTGACCTGGCTTAACGCGGCCTTCCCATTCCAGGATCTGAATGATCTGGGTGACACTACGACTTGGTACCTCTCGCCGCAGCAAGATTGCTTGCTCCAAGACCTCCGACGGAATGGCGGGGGCTGCGGGTTGCTTCCCTTTGCTCTTCGGCTTTAATCCGCCAAAGCCATCTTGCCGGTAGGCTGCTAGATACCGCCGCAGCGTTCTCTCCGATATTCCGATTTGCTCGCAAATTCTTTGCTTGATTTCCCTCGCCTTTGCCGGATCGAGCCCTTCCGTAAGCAACGGGGCAAGGAGCTGCACACGGTCTGCTGCGATTTGCTCTGCTTTCTTTTGATCTTTCATCCCATTACACCTTTCCTCTGATAGATTCGTTTACGAGTCTATCTCAGAGGGCCTTGGACAAGAATGCAGAACGGGTATGTAACCCAAAAGTTTGAATTTGCAACAGGCCGGACAACTCTAGCTAGCCATCCGTCAGCATCACCGACATAACGTCCGAATCTATGGTGTGCAGCTTGTGAAGGAGTGGACGATTCCTCCACAACATCTAGATGAAAGCGAATGGCGATAGACTCTAAGCACCCTAGCAAGTAGGTGGCCATGGAGCAAAACCAAGCCCGCCAACGGTACAACGTGGAGTTGTCTGCGGCAACATCTACTTCTGACGGTTCAGACGTGATGACATTTTCCACACATTCCGACTCGTAACGCTTGTAAGGTACAATGCAATCCGGTAACTCATGATGAATCTTCCGACAAGCCGTACAACGCAATCTTCGAATAACCAACTCGCTCTTTTCCCCTGTAGCATGAACAATCTTCCGGCCTCGGCTACCGATTACCGTTAAACTCGCAATGCAGCAAGGGCTAGGGACAATTTCTGCACACCTAACAAAAAACGCCGGGGATCTTCTCATCCAGCTCATAATTTGATACAATGATCATACGTTTTGTGAGGGGATGTCTCCAGTGAGCTTGCGCGAACAGGCTCACGCTATATGGAGGCATCCTTTTCCTTTTCTGTGATACGGACATTATATTCGTCAATCCCTGGACAGGCAATACCGTCAGCTTTCGGGCATTATGCTTCAGCGTAAACAGTAAGACTGTTAATTATGACGAAAAAAGTAGTATACTGGAACTATATTGGAAATATCTACTTTGGGGAGGAAGGTCCTTGCGAGCACCAGACTTAACAGTAGACGAAGTGAAAGAGATTTGTCCTGAATGTAATGAAATTGAGTTTGTGGGAAAAGGTGGGCAAAAAACCGTTTTTTCCTGCCTGATTAATGAAGACAAATTTGCAATAAAGTTTCTAGATCTAACAAATATTCAAAATCAACAAGCCCCACAAGATTTGTTAAGTTTGAACTCACAGATTACTGTGTCTCCTATGGAGGATATTAGGGAAGATGTGTTGGCAAGGGCGAAACGGGAAATCGATATTATGGATCGTTGTGAAACACCGACTTTAGTTAAATTGGGTCCAATTGGAATGACATTCGTTGATTACAATAATAAAAAACTTCTTTACTTTACTGAAGAACTTATAAATGGTGATGATCTCCATACCATAATCAGACGGGACAAGCAGATATCACTTCAAGAAGGAATTCAATTAGGGATTGATATCGCAACCGCCGTTAAGCATTTATGGGAGATTAAAATGGTACATCGAGATGTAAAACCTAAAAATATCATGAGGCGTGATAATGGGAGTTATGTGTTGCTCGATACCGGCTTAGCATTCGATCTAACTGATGAATCGCTTACAGCAGCGTTCATGACGGTAGGGACACCAATCTATATGTCACCAGAACAGTTAAAGAATGTGAGGAGAGGAATCGATTTTCGTTCCGATCTTTTCTTATTAGGTATAGTTCTTTATGAATCGTTAACCGGTAATCACCCGTTCTTTACAAGGGGAATTAATTCTATGCAGTTAGTTGCGAATATTGTTTCGAACCAAGTTGAGCCACCTAATAAATTTCGCACTGATTTACCGAATAGTCTAAACACAGTAATAATGCGACTTTTAGCAAAAGAGCCTCATTTAAGGTATAAAAGTTGTGAATCCCTTATAGATAAACTATTGCAAGCAAGGGAGGAAATCTAGTGAAGTTATTTGTACAGCAGGGATATGGAAAGGGAACAAAAATACACCAAGCGCTTTCTAATGGTGCGGCTGATGGAGTGATATTAAGTCCACGGGATGATACTGAAGATAACCTAAGAACATTTAGAAAAGAACTATTTGATGATTACTCGAAATCCGAGGTTTTATTGGACCCTCAGTTTTATTACACAACTTATATAGACGGAACTACTAAAAATTTACCCAATTATGCGTATTATCCGGGTCATCTGACAATGCCGTCATTTCGGTCCATTCGGGATATCCAAAAATACGCAGAGGATACAATTGATTTCCAGATGTCTTTAGGAGCGCATTATATTTTATCTCCTACGCTTTTAATAAATAGTTTTAGTGATAGACAGACCCAGATTTGTTTGAGTTTAGCGGAAGAGTCCAATAATGTAATGATTTCCAAGGGTTATACTCAGCCACTACTGACATCACTCATATTTACTGAATCTGCCCTTAACGAAACGGATCGGGTTAATGAATTTTTAAACGAAATTTCTGTTTTCGACATGGAGGGTTTTTATCTAACAGTAGCGAGAAATAATAAAGACTATAATCAGGACTTTGACTCAGATCTTGCGCTTTCTAATTTGCTTTATTTCATTTATTCCCTATCAGAGATAAACGAATTTAAAGTAATTGTGGGATATGCTGACATTATTGGGTTGCTCTACTTATGCGTAGGCGCATACGGGATCGGAACCGGTTGGCACAATAGTTCGAGGAAGTTCACTATTCAGCAGAGGATTTTGCCTTCGACGGGTGGGAGGCTACCAAGGGAGCGATATACATCAGTCCCGCTACTTAACTCAATACTGGTCTCTGAGTTGGATTCCATTGCTGCAAACGCTCCACAAAGTATTTTCCGAGATACGCTTTCTAACACTAGTGAGGATAGAATCATTCTTGCGGGGTCAAACCCATCGGATGCTTGGAGTAGAGCGTTATCACATCAGCAACATTGGTCTGCTATAAAGAAAGCATCTAATGATATTTTCCAAAGTACAAAAGATATTACTACACGCCTGAATAATATGGAGAAGGCCATCTCACATGCAAGTTCATTGTACACACTTTTGGAGAGGTACGCAGTCCAATTAGAAAGGGCATCTTCGAAATCGCATTTAAATACTTGGCTCTCCGCTATTCGTCTTTTCAGAGGGGCTGCAAATGTCTGATTGATTCATAGTTGCAATTGTTTTTCCGATGCCGACTAAGTGAAAAGCCCTTTTCCTTGGTCGGTTTTTCCTTGGCTTCAGGTAAACTTTATATTTCTGATTGGTTACTGAAATAATCCCAATCCCGTTTATTTTAAAATGCTCTATATTATCTAATGCTGCTTTGACATATCGTTCAGGCATTACAATGGAGGAATATTGCGCAAACCCTAAATAGTTAATAGCCTGATATAATGCTCTTTTCCAATTGTGTAGTTTTCCCTCATAAGCATGAAATGTTACGTTAGGTAACACAACTGATGGATGCAATGTATATGACTCTGATTCATATTTTTGTATTAGTCCTATTTCAAGTAGTTCCTTCAAGACTCGACGTACTGTTGACTCAGATAATCCTGATAATGAGACAATATCAGGATATTTTTGTTTCCGTTTGGGATACAATACTGCTAGCAACTGAGCGGGACCTAGTCGACTCATGATATTTTCGGCACCTACAGGTAATGTCCACCCATCATTAAAATAAGCAGCCACCACATCAGCCCTACCTTGCCAACAGTCCATTTCACGAATTATTACTGGATACCTTTTTGATGACCTTTGACTTAGATAACTTTCAAAAGAGTCGATTAGTATACTTTCCTTTGAGTCAAAGGTATTAGTGATATCGCTTATCCTCATCGCCAAAGATCTGTCCCCCTCCCTCTTAAATTAACAAAGGATAGTATTTCTCTAAAGGGGAAACAATATCCTTTTTGTTTTAATATCCCCTCCATATTATCACTGAAAAGGGTAACAGAGTATAGCATGCATTGCTTTTGAACAAAGAAGAAGCATAAGAATGATCTTCTTTTCATGGCATACACCAAATGCCGTTTATTTTCAAATAAAGTAGTGTTTCAATGGTTGTTGTACATGGAGCACATTCCCTTGCCAGTAGTTAAAAAGAGGGATAAAAAGCAGGACATACACATGATATAATAAGAATAAGAAACTATGTTCGTAAGCAACGTGGGTGGAGGAATCAAATGTTTGCTTTTATAGATTTATTCGCAGGTGTCGGTGGTATTAGAATGGCCTTCGAACGGCAGGGAGGCGTTTGTGTATTTACTTCTGAATGGGATGTTAAAGCACAAGAAACATATGAAGCGAATTTCGGGGAAAAACCACATGGAGATATTCGAACTATTGAACCAGAAGATATTCCAGACCATGATATTCTATTGGCAGGTTTCCCTTGTCAGCCATTCAGTCTCGCAGGGGTTTCTAAAAAGGCTTCTCTAGGAAGAGCACATGGTTTTGCTGACGAAACCCAAGGAACACTATTTTTTAACATTGCAAATATCTTACATGCAAAAAGACCAAGAGCATTTTTGCTCGAAAATGTTAAAAACCTACGGAGTCATGATAAGAAGAGGACTTATCAAACAATCATGAAAGTATTGAAAGAAGATCTTGGCTATACTGTTTACGATGAAGTTCTAGATGCTAAAGGTCTGGTACCTCAACATAGAGAACGAATTTATATTGTTGGCTTCAGAGATCCAATTAAATTTGAGTTTCCCAAACTGCCAGAGCAAGGACCACCTTTAAGGTCTATTTTGGAAGAAGATGTAGATGATAAATACACATTGTCTGATAAATTGTGGGAGTATCTGCAAGCATATGCAGAAAAACATCGTCAAAAAGGGAACGGATTTGGTTTTGGGTTGGCAAATCTAGACGGACACTCTCGTACACTAAGCGCACGCTATCATAAAGATGGCTCAGAAATACTAATCCCACAGGAAGGAAAGAATCCACGACGATTAACTCCAAGAGAATGCGCAAGACTTCAGGGCTTCCCTGAAGGATTTAAAATTGTTGTGTCGAATACTGCTGCATACAAACAATTTGGAAATTCTGTCGCTGTTCCAGTTGTCTCTGCAATTGCCGAAAAAATGATTGAGGCATTGGATGCAAACAGAAGAATCGAAATAGAAGGGCAAGATACTGTATGCAAAGTAATTTAGACAATGCTATAGAAACGGCTAGGAAATATGGCCGTTTCTTTTGTAAATTCTTAAGTGCTAACGATACTGGCTTAACAAAAGCGCATCAGGAGGGTGTCCTTGTTAGTGTTGAGGCTTGGCCATTTTTATTTGACGAGCCGGGGCAGAAAGGTGAAAACAAGGAATCATGGATTCGAATCCATTGGGAAGATGGAATTCCACCAGTTGAAAGCAGGGGAATTTGGTACGGGACAGGAACAAGACGAGAATATCGGATTACACGTTTTTGGAAGGAGTCTCCATACAACAAGGCAGAGCATTGTGGCGACTTACTAATTCTTGTTGAAGCAGATAAACATGAATTTTATGGATTTATATTGTCAACGGATGACGATATTGAAGAGTTTATCAATTTCTTTAGCCTTTCTATCGTTCATACAAGTGCTGTCTACGGCCTAGAAAAAGATGATAAACCAAACAAACTCGACAAATTGATAAAGGGCTATGCAAATGATTTTTCGGATGAAGATGATTTCCCTGCTACAATTGAATTAGCCCTAAAAGCGAGAGAGTTTTATTTTAAGTTGAATAAGAAAGAGTGGAGCCCAGACTTAGCACTACTACATTGGATTGATATTGAGTATTCGTTATTTAAAGCATTGGAACAAGCAATATATAAGCCATATATAGAAACTGCCATCGGTGATGTAGAAAAGTTTATTGATATTGCAAACTCTATTCTAAATCGTCGTAAGAGTAGGGCTGGTAAATCGCTAGAACATCATGCTGATTTTATCTTTAGAGAATTTGATTTACCATTTGACCATCCCGGTAAAACGGAAGGAAACAAGAAGCCAGATTTTCTATTTCCGTCGAACAAATATTATGCGCGGGATGATGCAAATTCATCGCTGCTGACATTTTTGGGAGCAAAAACAACCTGTAAGGACCGTTGGCGGCAGATCCTTAATGAGGCTAATAAGATTCCTGTGAAGCATCTCCTGACCTTGCAACAGGGAATAACTAAGAATCAACTGCAGGAAATGAAAGAAGAAAATGTCGTTCTAGTTGTACCAAAGCCGTATCATAATATGTATCCAACAGAATACAGAGCCGACTTAGTTGACGTAAGTACTTTTATCGGTCAGTTGATGGAGAAATACGCTTAGTATGGAAAAAAGGCAAGTGACAGGGGAACTGTTGCTTGCCTTACTTCGTTTATATGCAATGTCGAGAGATTATGCTTTTTAGGATTTCTGTCTTTAGCATTTTAAGTTCCTCATGTGTTCTTGTTCGTTCGGCTACCATCTTCTCAAAAGCCGTTGGGAAAGACAGGAACAGGCTGTCTTCAGATAGAGTGTGTGTATTTATTTCAATCTGTCCTTCCTTGATAATCAAGGCCACATCGTGCTTGGCAGCCCACTGGACTAATTCAACAAGCCGCTTAAATGGACTTTCAATCAGTTCAGTTTCGTTGTTAACAAGCACAATGTGAGTGTATTGCATGTACTTCGTCAATAACTCAAGAGTGTCGAAGTTCATCACATGTCGCCAGTTCTGTTCGTTGCAATACTCTTTGACTGATTCTAACTGCTCATTGAATAGTGCTTCGTCCGATTGATTAATGTAAGACACGACATTCATACGACCACTCCTAGTCATTTACTTTTATTTATATATATTCTCACGACTGATTGGGACAAAAATAGCCTTGTAAAAGAAAAATACTCATGCTTAAAAACATGAGTAGGAGAGAATATTACGATTTATCTTGTTTAACTTGAAAAACTTCCGCTACTTTAAGCATCACTTCTTCAATTGGCTCATGGAAAAATTCGTTTGATTCCAATACAGTAACATAAGCACCACTTTCATACGACTTTGTTACTATGTTTTTAAACATATTTTCGTTTAATCCACTGAAGTCGTAGATATATGCACGTTTATAATTATGTAACTCTAATGCTTGCATAAAATCGTTATAGTCTCGAAATATTGAGTAATCATAATTATTATGATAGCAAATATCGAGAATACTTGAGTATTTTTGCTTCATTACTTCTAAAGAGTCCTTACGTGTATTAACATAGAAAATTGCTTTTGAATACACCCATCTTTTAGTATTTGAATCGAACATGTTGTTTGAAAAGCGATTGTTATAAACTGCCTCAGTCAAATCAGGATGAATAGCAGCATCGGACAATGCTTCTATCATATTGTTAAATACTTCTTGATTGTTTTCTTTGTCTGAATGAAATAATTTAAGTGCATTAATAAATCTATCCCAAATGATTTCGGAAAAGTTTATTTCTGCTTGATTAGAAACGAAATATAAACGCTTCTTTTTCTCTTCACTATCTACAACATTTATAAGTTTTTTTACCTTACTTTCTTTTAGATAAATTAAGTCCTCGTGACAATAGAAAACAATCATATCGTAATTATCCATCTTATCAATGTGATTAAAAAACAAACTATCTTGATTATAGATAGTAACCAAGTCCCAGTTTTTATTTTGAATATGGCTGCTAACTTCGGCATTAATGTTATTGATGGAATTTTGGTTATGTATATCTGCTTTTTCGTTAATAAATGCTACAACTCTCATTTGTATCCCTCCAGTTGTTTTTATGTCGTATCATAGTTAAACGTGCAATAATTTAAAAAGTTTCATTCATATAAAATTTTTTCTAAAATAAAAAAGGATATCGTCCGATAATGTACTATATAAATGTATAGAAAAAAGTCAATAAAAAATTTCAAAAAATGCTCTTATAATTTGACACAAACATATGTTTGTTATATACTTCAAGTATAAGATATTTTTTTACACTAGAATGTAGATAAAATGTAGTGAAACAACACACAACAAATACACTTTCAACAAACCACCAACAAAGCAAATTACACCTGAAACCAGTTCTTTTTGAATCTGGAGGTGTGCTTTCTGGTGGTTTTTATTTTCACAAAGTGAGGCGAAACACTTCAAACAAAAAGGTGGGGCGGCAGGAGGGCTAATAAGAGGAGGATGATATGTATGGAACTGGAAAAAGATTATGAAGAAATGATTAACAATGAAGAAGTAGAGTTAGTGTTTAGCGTTAGGATGGGTGAACGATATGATGACGCTCATTATATTGTCCTTTTTTACAAAAACGAAGAGGAATTTGTGATAGAGTATTATGCTGTTGATTATATGAGTTCATATTCGTATACAACCAGCAAAGAAGAAGCAATAGAATTATTTCTTGAAAGTATCACTGCTGCATTTGATTATATAAGTCACTTTGATTGTGATTATGAACAACAAGAGTTGATAAGAAGATATTATGCAGAATGCATTTTTGACGGATTAGACAATGTTAAATACTTTCACAAAGAATACGCGGATTTAATTGAAAAATATGAAGATAAGTTGTTGGGATATATCAAAGAATATTATCCGAAGGAAACGGAATAGTTTTAAAACTCCATAGTGGCCTCAGGATTTCTTGGGGCTACCAATGGGGCTTTAAACCTCAGAAAGGAGAGTGATGCCGTATGGCAATACTGTATGGGAGTGTAAAAAACGGAAGTGTTCTCACAAAGAGGATGCTTGGAAAGATTATTGATGAAGAATTTAAAATCATAGCAAATGACGATTATACATATGCAATCTGGCGACGTAAGAAAAAAGACGGTACTTGGGAATTTGATAAAACCAAGCAAGTTGATTATTTGAATAAAGAAGATACTCATAGAAGAAAGAAATTGATGGGGTGGGAATTGGTTAAAGACCAAGATTGTTCATTACAAAAAGGAGGTGTTGCGATATGACAAATCGCTTAATAAATGACTATCGTGCAGCAAACTATGTAATCGCAAGATTAGATGAAGAGAACAATACATATAACTTGCAAATGAACTTTTTTGAATGCGATCCGGAGGGGAACTCTTACAAGTATTTTGTAAACGAAGATGTAACAGCAGAAGAGTTCAGATTTCTAAGAGATTTAAGAGAACCGAACGAAATCTATATAGAAAGGGAGTGGGATTGATATGAATAAAGATTATGTTCTTTCAATAGAAGAGATAAAACAAATCCTGTCGGGGCATTATGAGAACTATCAAAGAGAAAGAGAGAGTGATTTACTCTCATTCAAATTGTTCGATATAAATTTCAGTTTCAAGAAAATCAAATACTCTGCAGAAATAGTGGGTATTGATGTCACTGTAAATAGTAAGAAACATTCATATTTTGACATAGACGATTTTTCTAAGATATTTATGCCGAAATTCAACAAACTTTGGAGAAACGAACAGACGAACAATCCAACATCAGAGAAATACAACTGCTTCAAAGAGTGCAAGAACAGGATATATGAGTATTTGGAAATGTAAAAAGAGGTTATGCCCCTTCTGGAGTGCAGAAACACTTTTACATTACAAGAGGGCTATAAAGTCTTATAGGGATAAACAATAACAAAAAGACCCTTCAATAAAAATACAAATGAAGTACATCCCTCCGTCAGCAGAGGAGGCGATGAAAATGACGAGTAAAGGAGGCGATTTTCGCCAGTTAAAAGTAAATGTAAGTCTTGATAAAGTAGGATTTAATCGGAAACCAGAGAAACAGGAGATAGCAGGAATATCATCAAGACTTGGTATTTCTGCTAGCCAAATTTCAATTCAGGATTTTGCAAAAGAAGTGGTTTGTCCAAATGCCCGTTCTTTTTCTCCATCGATTTTTAAAAGTGGAGAAAGAACTAATGCGACTTGGGTAAGTCAGCAGATTTTCGCACTAGATATTGATGAAGACATTAGTATTCAACAAGTGCTTGAACGATGCAATGACTTTAATCTTATGCCAATAATTATCTACACTTCGTTCAGAAGTACAAAAGAGCATGAAAAGTTCCGTGTAATCTTTTTACTTGATGAAGAGGTTACAGACATTCGAGTAAGGGATTTAGTTCAGAAATCGTTAATGTTTGTTTTTCCAGAAACGGATCGTGCAACAAAAGATGCGGCTCGATTGCTGTTTGGCGGGAAAGAAATCGCTTATGAAAACTACGATAACATAATTACTGTCCCCGGACTGTTAACCTCGGTTTGTGCCTATATTCGTACTGGAAGTAATCCGACTAGGGATATGGAAAAGTATTGCCGTTTTGTGGGGATAGATATGGTGAATGGGTATCCAAAGATACAAACTTTTGAGAATGAGTCAGAAATAGCAGGGATTGTAGGGGCTAATGTACATGTGAAACTGACTAAAAACTGGACAAATCCTATAATATATAATAGGATTTGCCCGATTTTTAGTCAAAATTACATACTGTATTTCAGCAAAGATAACGCGCAAGAACATTATTTAAAAACTGACAGCAGCAAAGATACTAAGTTTAATATCGAAAAGACGAAAGAAGAGTTTACTCTCATTCGCAACTTTAATTTCGATGAACTAGAAGATAACTGCCAACTATTTAGAGAAGCCCTAAGCGGCGACTATTGGTTGTATCACGAAGAAATGTTCGGACTCATGACTAACCTACTGCACATTAAAGGCGGGAAGGAAAAAGTTCAGCAAATACTAAATAGCCGTAAGGAATACGCTCGAAAAATTGATTCTTGGAATGTCATGGCTAATCAGATTTCAAAGTGCAATTATGCTCCAAGTCGTTGCGATTCGTTCTGCCCGTTCGCTGATTCTTGCCAACATGCTCGCAATGTAATAGATCAAGGAAAACTAGTTCGTGGCAGAGTTCAGGTTTTAGAAGAAGAACATTTAAAGTCACTTCCTCAAGCAGAAAAAGAGTTGGAGCATATCTTTACACAGATAATTGAAAATGAAGAGGAAGGAATTTATGTTATTAAGGCTCCAACCGGTATCGGTAAAACGGAACTGTATGTTCAAGCCTGCAAACAACACAAAGCAACTATCGCATTACCAACTCATGCACTAAAAGACGAGGTAAGCAATCGAATGAAGGAGAGCGGAGTCAGACATTTTACAGTTCCTCAACTCCCGGATAATTTAACCACGGAGGTCAGACAGAAACTTGAACATCTTTATTCTTTGGGGGCATTTAAGACAGCAAATGTATATCTTCGTGACCTTGCTAAAGAATTCACTCATCAAGGGATTGTTATTGATAAATACATAAGAGATATCGAAAGTGCTAAGACAGTTAAAAATACAACAATACTTACTACTCATCAAAGAGCCATTTATACAAAAGACCACAATGATATACTTATTGTTGACGAAGATATTATTCCAACACTGTTTCCACAGTCCAGCATGAGCCTTGCAGATTTTACTTTAGCAATTGCAAAACTCAAACAAACGAAATCAAATCAAATGGATATAGATGTGCTGTCTAGTCTTGAAAAGCAAGTAATGGATGCCCCAATTGGTTTAATTCAAGAAGCAGCATCATTCTTCTTGTCTACTGCAGAAGAGATGGAGCAGGAAGTTGTAAAGAGCGACGATGTGAATACAAACATCCTCGGTTTTCTGAACTGCACTTATTATGTAAAAGTGAAAGCATATGGAGAGATTGAGTTCATTAACTTCATTAGTCGAAAACAACTCCCTGCGAAAAAAGTGATTATTATGAGTGCCACCATCAACGAACGGATATCTAAAATTGTTTTCGGACAGCAGATTAAATTCTACGACTTAGGACTTGTCGAAACGAAGGGAAAAATCATTCAAATTCCAAGTAAATCCTTTAGCCGTTATTCAATCAAAGAAAACAAAGAAGAAATGCTGAACTTAGCAGAGAATTTAATCAACACATACAATCCAAATAGCCAAGTTATTACATACAAAAACATGATGAAGACATTAGAACAAACACCAACTTTCGGAGCAACGGCCGGTGTAGACTATCTGAAAGGACAGAACATAACCATTCTGGGGACTCCAAATGTACACCCACTTACATACCTGCTTTTTTCGGCTGCGTTAGGTCAAAAATTAGGATTTGATGATAGTAAGATGGAGTACCAACCTGTGATTCGGAACGGATTTAAGTTCTACTATCAAACATACTCAAACAAAGACTTATTGAAGGAAATCCAGTTCTATCTAATCGAATCAGAATTGCTACAGGCAGTAGGTAGAGCCCGTATTCTTCGCACAGAGGCAACCGTACTGGTATTAAGTAATTTGCCAATCCAAGGAGCAGAGTTCGTATTCTTCAATAAACAACAACTGGACAAACTAAAGAAAAGCATTGCAATTCAAGATCACTTGAAAGCGAGTGGAGAATAATCTCCACTTTTTGCTTTTTCCTTGGATGTTTTTCCCTTGATGGTGCGACAACCTCTTCGAGATACGTTATAATAAAAACACAAACAAGCGTTCTTAAAATAACAGGATTTGAAGCAGTTTTGTCAAAGATACAAGTAATGCCCTTTGTCTTTAATCGTATCTTTACAGCGACAGAACGAGCACACAAATGATAGTTCTAACTCTTCTGAAGAGGTGAAAGAAACAATGACAGAGAACAAGTACATTGTTCACAAGAAGACATTCGTAAAGAATGGCTCTATGGTGGTTGTGAAGTTCTTCTTCAACAGAGACACTGAGAAACTTTGTTCAGAGATTTTCTTTTTCAGTCCAAGATTTTCGCAAGAAACAAGTTATGACAGCATAGAGAAACAAATGGCTATAACGATTCAGTCAGTAAGAAGACACAATCTGTTTAAAAATGTTTCTTTCACTCAAGATGATTACTCCAAGATAATGTACAAAACAAAGCAAATGAGTAAAAAATTCAAAGGGAGAGCAGAAACTATGACACTAAGCGACTTGATGGACGGAATCAAAGCCTCTGAGGGTATTGCTACAGTGATTGAGTACCCAAGCGGGAATTCACATTTACGGCTGTCCTATTCGTTCACAGACAGCAAGGGAGAAACGCACGGAGCCACAGAGAGGATCTACTTGAATAAAGAGCAGACCAGTGGTTTGTATCACCTGTTTTTGACACAGACCAGTGGCAAGGACTACTGCTCACTCAACTGGGTGATTCTCGATCAGATTGACATTGAGAATGCTTCTGATGATTTGATGCTAAGTCAGACAGAGACAGAGGCAGAAACACCAGCCGAGCAAGGCTAAACTTACAACAACAACAATCTTTCAACACAGCAACCATACAATTTGTCCCGCTCCGATACAGGGACATATTTGGTTGCTTTTTAATTTTTTTACACGAAATCAGGAGCGTAAAATTATAGACCATTTTGGGTTCGATACCGTGAGAAGAGAAAGAACTAAAAACATAGAAGAACCAGTTAGGTTAGTAGTATTTTATAGAGAAGATATTAATGTAAACATAATGGAAATCATAGTCGATCCAATTGATATTGATATAAAAAAGGGGACAATACAATTTAAACAATTGTAATCAACTTAGGAGCGGGATAATCCCGCTTCTTTTACTTCAGTCGGCATGACATTCGTAATGAAGCGGGACTCGATCCACACTGTTTCAGTGACATTTACGATTTTGATTTTTTTGTAACTACATATTTGACGACTCCCCAAAATGAGAAGAGAGTGCCGAGTCCGTTCTTTTTATCCTTCCACTAACTAACAGTAACATAGTCATTTCGTGCAGAGTCGCGGATGGCATAATCGAACTGCTCTAATTTTCCCTGCTCCAAAACCGGCTGCTGAATCAACATCTTTTCTTCCTGCAGTTCCAGAATGATGTCCCGTCGCTGTGGCAAAATCATTCGCATTGATGCAAACAAATTGTCCCGCTTCTCCATAATGCTTACACTCAAATCGAATAAGAATATGCGTTTGCATTTCATTGCTTACGACGATAAATATGCAATAGGTATTTGGTTTGGACCTGACAGAATATGGATTGGATGATATACTAGATATATACGTATAAGAACATACATTCTAGTCTGTGTTTCTGATATAGGAGTGATGACGGATGTTAGATAAAATCGAGCGCTTACTGGATAAAACGAATTTCCCTGCCCTTTTGACTAGTGTTATTCTCTTTTTCAATTGTTTGATTATGTCCATTATTTTGTATCTGCCAATAAAGAGTCTTTTCCTTACGGAAATCAGTATGGGGAGATATGCAATACTAGCGATGGGATCGCTGATTATCGGAGGGTTTATGCTCTGGCATATCGACGAGGAGTGGGGACTAGAGAACCGTTTGGTTATGGCAGCATTACTTGCAATCGTATCGCTTGTATGTGCAGCGGGAACTTACTTCTATGCTACTAACACATTCTTTCCTCAAGTGGATTTCTTCAAGTTCATTAGTGTGGCCGCGATTCTGATCGGGAATGGAGGCTTTATGTATCTGAATGCAGTAAGTTCCGCAAGGAATGCAATAGCAAGAAACAATCTTGGAAATATTTCTGAATAAAAACAAGGGATTCAAAAAGTTTTTGTCTAAGAGATAAGTACGAGAATCGCATATGAATGATTGAGCAAATACTCGATATGAGCAATCACAACACACAAGAGGGTGCAAGATGTGTTGTTGGTTTGCTCTTTTTTGTTATCTAACTCGATAGGAGGAATATCGCATGATTATCAGTTTGTATATACTCGGAATGGCTATTCTGTTTTTGATTCTTACTATTTTTGAATTTATTACAGAAAGAGATAAGCCAGTTCGCAATACTATAATTCTTCTTGCTACAATTGTTCAATTTGCAACTTTTTTTTGGTTACAGAGTTATCTATAAGGGGGTAATGTGTGATGGATTACAGAAAAGAAATTGAAAATCTAGAGAAGGTCTATTTTAGATATGAAGATGAGTTTAACTTGCTGGAAGTACAAATATCTGGGATTTTTGACGAGTTTAAAGAGAAAGATGCGGCCAGTAGTTTAGGACTTGAATTACTTGATAAAACAGAACGACAAATGCATGTAGAAAAGCAAATGACTGCAATTTACAAAAAAATCAGGTTTATGGTGAACCGGGACCGGGGATCGGAAGAAATTGGAGGGGCAAATTAAATAGTAATATTCTTGAAGAAGAGAAAGAAGGGGGAAAACTATATAAATCATTTGGTTTTCTTGCTCCCAAATAACGGATACGACATTCGATTTATGTTGACAGCCTAGAGGAATTGGTGAAGATTTGTTAACACGAAATAACAGTTCTATAGTCAGTAAATGCAATTGGCTTTCAAATACCCTTCTGGGTTGTTTATAAGGCAATACGGGGCTTCTGCCCGGTTACTGGCTTAGATTACTACGGATTTATTCCGTGCGAATATGAGGCTCTGAGCGCGTCTAACACGGTCCCGCTTCTAAATGTTTGATATGAATTCAAAAAAGTATTCTACAAGCAATTGTCTTCAGCAAACGAGGGAACTGGAAGGAGGAGAGTGAATCTATCACATTCTTGATAATAACATTGGCGACAACTTTAAACCGAACGGACGAACTGCTTAACAAGTTCTCTATATATAGTGTGAATAACTTTATTATACTTTACCTCCTCTTTCAATGGCGGAACACTTCAACCGGAGTTCCGTCTTTTTATTATTCAGCAATTTCTTGTTCACTGATTAATTCTAATTTGTAATCTACAACAAAATTAATTGAAGGCTTAGTGTTCCATGCGGCCATCTGCCGAGCCTTTTTTAAACTATCAGCAGTTATAGCAACATTGCCTGATTCAGTAGTTATTTTCCCCCTAATTCTTTTAGTTAATGAATATTTAAAATAGTATTTTTTCATTTTTTCCTCCATTTTTGCTTTACTTTTACTATACATTTTTGACTCTTCAAAAGGGGATTAAACTATTTCAAATCTGGATAAGGTAGAACCAGAGGTGATTTTATTGAGGCAATTCTGGAGAGTTCTATACATAGTTGCTTTTTTCGCTGGTGGAGCGGGACTGGCTGCTGTCGGTTTGGATCTGCTTCTGTTCAGACAGAATGTATTTGATACTGCAGAGACAACTGAGTTTATATTCTTGATTGCATTTGCATACCTGATAAAGAGATTTATATATCCAATGTATGTATAGAGCCGTACTGCTATCTTTTTTGGGTTGTGAAGAAGAGGATTACACCGTACTCTTAATCCCATGAATTGGTCCTTCCCCTCGTGCGATGTAGGCTCTTTTTTCAACAGAAATTATACTGATTAGTTAGCCTGAAGGTGTGTAGTTAGAAGTTTGACTACATACCTGTCTTTTTTTGAATACTATTTATTACTGACTGAATGACAGATGTAGGCCAGTTACTGAGATTTTCTGGAGCAGGCATAGCATGTTGCTTCGCTAAATTCTTCATTTCGCGTTTTTTGCGCTCACGATTAAGGTCATAAGCATTTTTATTCATGGCAATCACCCTTTTATTTTCATTACTGCTATTATAATCAAATCAGAAGGGATCAGGGAATGCGAGCATTATTTGTATCAAGCCTGTTGTAATTTTCTCAGAGGTCTCGAAACAAAGGAAATTTCATCTGTTTGGTTGTCGTTTTATGTCGAATATCCGGAATGCAAATGTTATTTCATATCGATATGGTATTTTTATTTTTCAGTTATAATACAAGAATCAGGATAACTGAAAGAAAAGGAGAACAATAAACTAATACAACAAACCACTTCCTTTTCCATTATGGAGAGGAGAGATGTTTAGCATGAAAAAGGATTTATTGCGAAATATGTTGAAAGAACTTTATGAGAAAAGTGAGGAAAAAGAGAGGCTTATTAAAGATCTACAGCACCTCGTCTGTGGTGTATTAGATGAAATAGCCGGGAACCTACCAGCAGGAACACAAATACAGATGCCGATCATCGGTACGGTGGACATTAAGCGATTCACATCAAATGTTGGCTCGAAAAAATGGCTCACCGTAAAAGGGGCTGTGTTAGAGTGTGGGTATCCTCCAGAATCAACATTTTGTTTACATGGAGATTCTAAATGCTTGATAACTGTGGCTAGTCTATCCACTTTTCTTAGTATCGCAAATCAGTTGCCGACTCTCATTAAAAAATTGCAAGAAAGAGAAGAATGGACAAGTAATCTTATTAGACAGGGTATAGAAAATGTAACCCAGTTCTCTATGGAAACGGATAATTCCGAAACGTGAAACAATTTAAAATACATACGACTAATATAAAAACAAGTCCTCTGACAAGAGGACTTGTTTTTATATTACAGTGAAAAAGACAGCACTGAATCAATATTCGAGTTTAATCTCAAAGTTCTCAGAAGAATTACAATTGCCTCAGCCCTTGTTGTATTATCTTCTGGAGCAAAGAGATTGTTATCTGTGCCTTTGATTAGCCCTGTCTGACTAACTTTGTTAATTGTCTCTTTTGCCCAATGCTGTTGAATATCGGGGAAGTACTTGCTGCCGTTATTGGGAATCACCTCAAAATTTATCAAACGGGAGATGAGCGTTACCATTTCAGCACGAGTAATATTACTGTCAGGTTTGAAAGTCCCGTCTTCATTCCCAATCACTATCCCTTTTTTTACGAGTGCAGTGATGTAGCCTTTTGCCCAACTGTGTTGGGTGTCTTTAAAAGAATTCCCGTTTACCGGGTTTATCTGGAAGGCTCGGCTAACCAATGCAACAAATTCTTCACGTGTGATTGCATCGTCAGGTTTGAATGTTCCATTGGGATTTCCTTTTGTTAGGTTCAATGCTCTTGCAACACGTATCTCTTTTTTCGCCCAATGATTTGAGGTATCCAAAAAATCGGTAACGGGAATAGACTTAAGATTCTTAGCCAACATGACGGTATTCCGTTCAACAGCAGCAGAGTCAACGATATTGTTGGCAAATGGAGTCCTGTTGGTTGAATCTTTCTGTATGGCAGACGTACTGTCCCGATAACTGCGATTATTGTTGCTTGAACTGCGCGAGACGGTTGTTCTTACAGCATCCGTTTTTCCTTTATATCTTGCAGTGATCGTTACCTTGCCTGCATTACCAGTGAAGGTAACTACTCCTTTTTGGCTGACCTTTGCTACTTTGGTGTTACTTGAACTCCATGTAACATTGTCCAGTATTTTTGTGGAACCGTCTGCGTATCTTCCCTTAACAGTTAGATCGACGGTACGCTCGCTGTATTCGAGATCTTCTCTGATAAAAATACTCTCCAATATGTTTTCTTCAACCTTGGTGCTTACCGAGTCGGTTAGTCCTTGATAATTAACAGAAATCGTGACTTTTCCACTCTTTCCGGTAAAAGTAACTGTTCCATTTGAACTAACAGTAGCAATTCTGGAGTTATCAGTTTCCCAAGTCGCATTATTAACCTGTACTTTCCTGTCTGGAGCGTAGTTTGCATATACCTTTAATCTGAGTGGCTCTTCGCTGTATTCCAAGGGAGTCATAATTTGTAATGAAGTTGGTTTTTCAACCTCCAGAACAACTTCTGTATTTACCGTGTCCTTAAATCCGTTATATCTTGCTGCAATCGCCACAGGTCCTTCATTTCCGGTAAAGGTGACTTCTCCCTGATTATTGACACCAGCCACATTTTCATTGGTTGATGACCATGATACGTTTTGGAGTAATTCTGCTGTATTGTCCGAGTAATGACCGATAGCCGTAAGTTTTAATGGTGTTTTGCTGAAAACTAGAGGTTCGTTAATTTTTATAGAAATGAGTTGACGTCCACTTGTTCGATTTACATTGGCAGTTACGGAACTTGATAAACCATCGTAAGTTACTGCGATTGTAACGGAGCCATTCATTCCTGAAAATAATACACGGCCATTTGAGTCAACTGTTGCTACGTTGGGGTTGCTAGAGAGCCATGAATTACCGTTCAGGGATTTGGTACTCCCATCGGAGTAGTATCCATTTACACTAAGTTGTAATGGGGAACTGCTGTATGCCAATGATTCGTTTATGGCAATGGCAAGTAATTTTGCCTCTCTATTAACTGTGGTTGATACGGAATTCGAGAATCCATCATAAGAAGCGATAATCTTTACTGAGCCAGTAACACCTGTAAAAACAACTCGTCCATTGGAGTCCACAGTCGCAACGTTAGAATTGTTCGAATGCCATGTAATGCCCTTACTCAAGGCTTGAGTTGAATTGTCCGAATAGAGAGCGGTAACGGTTAACTGAACGGGAGAAGTGCTGAATGCCAGTGATTCATTGATAGTAATGTCGGTCAAGGTTGGTGTAAGGCTAACCGTAGTAGATACTGAATTACTCTTCCCTTGAAAAATAGCGGTAATGGTTACAGAACCAGCCTTACCTGTAAAAGAGACTTTACCGTTGGAATCGACTGTCGCAACAGCAGGGTTACTGGACTCCCATGTAGAGCCGCTGCTCAAGACTTGAGATGAATTATCAGAGTAACGGGCAGTGGCCGTTAACTGGACAGGATATGTACTGTAAGCCAGCGACTCGTTGATAGAAATGGCAGAAAGGCTTGGTGCTAGGCTAACCGTAGTGGAAACGGAATCGCTCTGTCCTTGATACGTAGCGGTAATGGTGACAGAACCATTCTGACCAGTAAAAGAGACGTTCCCGCTTGAATCGACTGTCGCAACGGTAGAGTTACTAGACTCCCAAGTGACGCCACTGCTCAAGACCTGAGTTGAATTATCAGAGTAGTAGGCAGTGGCCGTTAACTGGACAAGGGAAGTACTGTAAGCCAGCGACTCATTGATAGCAATGGCAGACAAAGTTGGTACTAAGTTAACCGTAGTGGAAACGGAATCGCTCTGTCCTTGATACGAAGCGGTAATGGTGATGGAACCGTTTTTGCCTGTAAAAGAGACGTTCCCTCCTGAGTCAACTGTCGCAACGGCAGGGTCACTGGACTCCCATGTGACGCCGCTGCTCAAGGCTTGAGTTGAATTATCAGAGTAGCGGGCAGTGGCCGTTAACTGGACGGGAGAAGTGCTGTAAGCCAGCGACTCATTGATAACAATTGTCGTAAGTGAAGGCGCAAGGTTAACTGTGGTTGAAACAGAATCGCTCATCTCTTCATAAGTTGCAGTGATAGTGACAGAGCCATTTTTTCCTGAAAACGAAACCTTTCCATTTGAATCCACAGCCGCTACGTTTGGATTGGTGGAACTCCAAGTTATTGTGTTACTTGGAATTACAACTTTTGTATTATCGCTTTGCATTCCCTCCACGGACAAAGTGACAGGCGTTGTTGAATACTCAAGCCTTTCTTTTATTGCAATAGAAGTAATGGGAGTAAAAGAACTGTAAGGAACAATTTGGCCAAACCAATACTCATTAAATGAGGCAGGGGAGGATGTAACATTTGCAAGATTTTTCCCCTCTCCAAAATCGTAACGTTCCTTGATATATAAATTGGGAAGTTTGCCGAAACTCGAATAAACGGGTGAAGATAGTGGACGATAAGCCTGTACAGACGGGGTAGAAGGGTAAGATATACCATTCTCATCTTTTACCGCATATGTTTGCAAGGTAGAAGAGGAGATAACGGGATCAAAAGCGACCCAGTCGTAACCGGGCAAATATACCTCAACCCACATGTGACGCGCATAGACACCGCCAGTAATCAGATTGACTTCTCCATTTTGCAAATCAGACGGTTTTATTTTAAAGCCAGTTACCGTTCTTGCAGGAATGTTATTTGCGCGAAGAAGAGCGACCATCAAGGAAGAGTAATCTTCGCAGTTTCCTACATTGTAATGAGCAGCGAATAATGCTCCCTTATTTCTAACGCCATTATCAAACGTGTAGTACATATGTGTTTGAACATAATCGTAAACAGCCTTTGTTATAAAGTAAGGATGGTTTCGGTCACTCGAAGGAACTGAATTTTTGATTTGAGTGGCTATATTTTTAATGAAAGAATCATCAGATTCGATTTTTAAAGATGGTTGCAAATAAATAGACAAATCTGATTTGTAGTTGTAGTCAGCAGATATATTAGCGGGATCAACCTCATAGTCAATTGTACTTGCCCTCACTAGATACTCATAATTTAATATACCCTTCGAACCGTTAGGAATGCTGTTAAGATAAGTCTCTCCACGACGATTCCCCTTGTTATCAACGGAAGTAATATTGGTAAAAGGTGTTGAAGACTTTTCGTCTAAGAACATACTGTATAATGAATCAACGGTATTTGTGAGAATTGGTTGAAGGCGAGTATTTATAGTCCTGCCAGAATTGTTTCCAATTTCATAGGAACCTCGAATTTTTACATTGTAATTAGTTCCAAGCGAATAAGCGAAGGTTATCGATTGGAAACATAAAAATAAACAAAAAAATGTGAGTGTTCTTATTAGTAATTTCATGGTATCACCTACACTGTTGGGATCAAAATAGTTATTCAACTTACATTAAAATTTATATGTGCAGTTGTACCATGAATTATCGCAAATTTTATAATGTAACTAATGCGATAAGTTTTCGACATAGATGTATGGAATGTTAATAAAAATAGCCACTAGATTTCCAAACATTACGCTCAGAGTTCCGGTGGCCTTTTGAGTTTTGTTTCTATAGTTTTAATAATAAAATGCTTTTAAGTAAATCCTCTGGCAAGTAATCCCTGAATTCAATAACAATTGTTGCCATTGATGCTATTTCGTCGGTGTGTAGACTATGAATAGTTGTTTTGTCGATAATTTGCCTTAAGCAATTATTTGCCAAGTGTATTTTTCCCTTTTCGTAATATCTTCGTGTTTTTCTAAGACAAAATCTTAAAAGTAATCTATTTAGCCAAGGATTCTTAGGGAGACTTTTGTAACAAAATTCATCAAGAGAAGTTTCTAGGATTTCAATATATGTGTTCGGAACATTAATTGTGTCATGTTGATAGATGTATTCAGTAATGAATAACAATAGAATTAACTTTCTGATGGTTAAAGGCTGGCTACTTTGAGCGATTGATTCAAATGTATCTGAGTGTATTAGGTGAAAAATTGAATTAATCTCTTCGTAATACTGTAGTAATCTATGCTCTACTTCATTTGGACTTAATATTTCGAGAATAAGTTGTAGTGATAAATATTGAATAACAACAGTATTAGTTATATAGTTCTTAAAAAGATTTGCGCATTGTTGTAAAGTATCATTTTGATTTTCTAAAGAGATCAAGTACAGTTCTTCAGATAATAATTTTACTTTTTCCCACTTTCCTTCCAAGGAAAAAATCGATAGTAATAGGAAATAGGCATGTGCTTTAATTTTCAATGCATTGTGGGAATAGAGAGTAATGGGGAGACTTTTGGTATGAGTTGAAAGTTGTATTGCTGCTTCAACAATTTCGGATTTGTTACATTCTGCCTTTTCTATTGAAAGCATGAGAATTCTATAAAAACTAATTGCAAGTGCTTCTGCATGAGGGGATTGACTTTGTTTCACTTGGACCACAATTGAATAGAACCTTAAGGATTCATGATATTTTCCTGATTCATATAATTTGTTAGCAATCTCAAATAGTGGTTCCATATCATCGCCAATCTTTATAATCAATTGGTGTAGCAGATTTTCTATCAAATTAAATAAACCTAATTTGCAACATTCTAGAATAAAGCGCTGCGTCTTTCCAAGTAATATATCTTTTGAATGGGAATTGGCTTTGTTGTTACGATAACATTCAGGTTCATAATAATAGTAGAGATCCCCTTTTCTATACCCCAACGCTTCTGTAATAGCATCAAGTGTATCTAGAGTGAAACTTCTTTTTCCACTCAAAATCATCGTCAAATTAGATTTAATCCTAGGTCGAATTAATTGAGTCAATTTTGCAGTAGACATTCTTTGTTCCTTCATTAGGAGCAAAATAACATCTCGCAAGGGTATTCCTTTATTAAATTTGTTCTCAATCATTAGTACAACATTCCTTTTATAATGAGGGGTTATTATGGTTAGTATTGGTAAACTAATAAAAGAAGCGCGTAAAAAACAAAATATGACACAAGAGTTACTCGCTATCGGAATATGCAATCGCAGTTATATTAGTCAAATAGAAAAGGGGCTCGTTGTACCTTCTAGGGATGTATTAGAAAAATTATATAACCGACTGAATATAATTGAAATAAATTATGAAGAGAAAATTAATGAGATAGTGGAATGTATCGATGAAGGCGATTTTCAGAAGGCAATAACATATATTACGGACATAGAAGGTGTTCATTTGTCCCCACACCTTCATGCTTTACGGTTCTGGGCCAAAGGAGAGGTTGAGAAATTCCTCCATAAGTATACTGACAAGGCGATTTCATATTATAAGGATGACTTAGATTTAGAATCTGTGGATGTTTCAACAAAAACTCGAATATTATTGTCTATAGCAGACAGCAAGTTGTTCTCACGTGAACTACATCTAGCAGAAAAATATTTAAACGAAGTATTTAAAATAATTAAAAGCCAGAATGTCTCAGGTTATTTAAAAGTACAATTATTTACTTTACTTGCAATACTGGATGCCAAGAAAGGCGATTATAAAACTGCTCTTAGTTATTATCGTCAAGCCGAACAGTTAAACAGAGATTACAGCACAAGTTATCTTATGGATATAATATACAACGGAATAGGGACGATTTTTTCCCTTCAAAAGCAGTATGAAGAGGCAGAATATTATTTAATGGAGGCAATAAGATTTGGAGAAACCCGAAAGAATAGAGACGATGCCTCTATTGCGAGAAGATATTGTAATTTAGGTATAGTATTCCGGCTAAATGGTAAATATAATTGCTCGATTGAGGCATTAAACAGTGCCATAAAAATAATTAACAGCATAAATAATAAACCAGATATCTTTAATAGTAAGGTTGAATTGGCGAAAACATATAAGTGTATGGGAAGATACTTGGAAACAAAACAACTTTGTTACGAGGTAATTGAACATTGCCCTCATTCAGAAACATTAGCAGACGCTTGGTACATAATAGCGGAAATTCACAAGGAAAATCACGATTTGGAAACTGCTATAATATATTTTGAAAAAGCATTAAAACTACTAGAAAACTGGGGCGAGTACTCTCCGTTTCTGCCAAGAATGTATAAACAGTTAGGTGATTTATACAATCAAGTTGGGCGTTATTCAGAAGCAGCACTAATGTATGAAAAAGGATTAAATCTAATGAAACCACTTGGATTATGAAGTATAAAGTGTTTCCGAGAGCCTCATTATTTTGAGGCTTCTTTTGTTTTGTTAACATTTTCACTTCAACTTGTCGTTTTTTTATCGTTTTGCTTACAATTAATAGTTTGTGATAATTCGTGGTAGAAAAGAAGAGAAAGCAAATAGAACAGCCCGCCTTCAACAGGTGGGTTTTCGTGTAATGATGTCTGAATTGCAAAATGATCAGGAGTGAGGATTTTTATGGCCAATGTCATTCATTCTAAAAACAGTCTTAGTATTCAACTAAAGCAACAAATAGTAAAACAAATCTTTTTCTTATTGGGATTTCCTGTGCTTATATTTATCGGTCTTATCCTATTAAAAGTTTTATTTGGTAATCAGACTCTTTTTTTATTTGGTGTTTTCGCAGGTATCTTTATTTGGGGGATACTAAATGCCAAACAGTACACAAAGATAAAAATTATATATGCAGGTCTTCAGGGAGAAAAGAATACAAATAGATTGTTAGGGTCTCTTCCAGAATCTTATGCCGTGTTATCTGATATAACAATTGAAGTAGAGGGGAAACGTAGTCAAATTGACCATATCGTAGTAGGACCAACAGGCGTCTACGTAATCGAAACGAAAAACCTCAACGGTTCAATTGTTGGAAGTGAAAGTGATCATCAGTTGGTTCAACATAAAATCGGACGTCGTGGAGGCGAATACAGCAAATCATTTTATAATCCAGTAAAACAAGTGGGAACTCATGTGTATCGATTGGCAACTTATTTAAAAAAATATTCATTAGATACATGGGTGCAAGGAATTGTTTACTTTTCAAATCCTGATGCCGAAGTTAACGTGAATAGCGAAAAAATACCGGTATTTTGTTTTGAAGAAGGTCCAAATCAGATTATCCGATATGTCATGGATCAAGAAGCAGAAACTTTGTCTGTTGAAAAGACGAAGAGAATAGTAGATCTATTATCTAAATTGACACTTTAGTATTCGGGTTTAGTTGAAACAATATTTAGATCAAAAGGAAGGAATAGGTGAAAATTCGTGAAAAAAACCATTGGTATCATTCTCATATGCTTGTTAATCAGTAATCTCCCGAATACTTCGTTATCTGCAGAGAAGGAACAAATTACTATCGTCTTAGATGGTGAAGCCCTTAAATTAGACGTCAATCCTATTCTAGAAAAGGGATCAATATTAGTGCCAATAAGGGAGATATTTCAACGAATGGGCGCCAGAGTATCTTTTGATCCAAGTACCCAAAAAATTGTGATTGAACAATCGGATAGCAAAATAGAATTGTGGATTGGCAATAACAATGCTTATGTAAATCAAAAACTATTTAACCTTGATGTACCTCCTTCTATCGTAAATGGAAGAACCCTTGTTCCTCTTCGATTTATTATTGAATGTCTAGGTTATCATATTGAATGGAATCAAACCAATAAAACAGTAAACATTTCAACGAATGGTTCACTGACTCAAGCCCTTAATTCAGCACAAGCCGTAAATTCTGTTCCTTCCAATGTACTGCTCTCTATCATTCATCAAAAACCAAATCCTTATTGGACGTGGACAAAAGTTGACCAAGACTACCTGCAAAACTTTGGAACGAATTTAACAGAGAATCAAAAGGATATCCTTCTTAAGGAAATGCTTGTCATTCAAGACGAGGTGGAAAAATGGGAAACTCACTATACGAAAGTAAAAGGAATGAAATTTTACCCTTCGTATACGGTAGGTATCATTGATACATTGAATCGGGCAATAAAGGCAAGATATCTCCTTGTATATGAGTCAAATAATTATAAATATGTAAGTGATGGGCAGTCTGGGATCGTTGGAAATGAAGTTATGTACGGTAATTTTATTGAAAGAGATTTAAACGCTTCTGACCAAAAAATACTACATGCTATACAACAAGTACCATTTGATACTAAGATCTATGAAGGATTACGAATTTTAAATGTCCCCATAGATTCTTTACAAGGGTTAAATTCAGAGTTTTATGCCGCAGGCTATGCTTCACGTTCTACCGCAACTATTTCCATAGTTACTGGAATAAACAATGCTGATAACACAGGGACTTTTTACCACGAACTAGGACATATCTGGGACGGTTTATATCACGATGAAAAGAAATACCTATCTATCCGTCAAAAACAAAGACTAGATGATTCCAGTTGGGGAAGTAGCCTTGATGAGAATTTTGCTGAAGATTTTCGTTTAGCCATGTCTCCGAATAAAGATCAGATGCCTTCATTAACGGCATTTGGTCAACCTGACGAAGAAGTTTTATCTTCGTTAAGAGAATGGATTTTAGATACAACAGAGAATAATCCAAAAATACTACCTTTTGTCGAAATAGATAATGAACAACGGTTTTCTTATCTTTATGCTACGAATGAGGATTCCATAACCTTTAGTGGAACTGCCCAAGACGATTTTACAATGACGATTATTACACCTAACGGAGATAGAGAGGAACAAGAAGTCTCTACAAAGAACAATCACTTCCGAGCAAAAGTTTCTCTTCAGCAAGAAGGTGTTTATCAAATTCGTTCTGCAATAGGTTCTTTCACAATCGTTTATCTCAAGTACGGCAAGTAGAACCAGAGCCAATTAAGATTAAAATAATGGAAGTTCTCTTTAACAAGGATAAGGAATTAGTGACGTTGATAGAGTAATTACAAAAGGCATAAGGTAATGACAAAGGAAATAATCAATATGGAATGTGAGGGAGATTCTTTTCTTTAGAAAGAGTCTCTGTTTTTTGTTGGGTTATATTAAGTCTGGTTTGTATTCAATGATTTTTGTTATTAGCAAAAAATAATAAAAAAATAATTTGCATATTCAATGTTTTCAAAAACATGGGACTATGTACGAATATGTATGGTAAACAATAGTAAGTGGGAAAATGAGTAGAAGTTCCTCTGATTAGAAACGTGTTATATATGCAAGTAAGTCCCTGAAAAAAATCTCTGAAAAAAATCGCCTACTAACGGATATTGATTCAAGAAAAAAAGAGAAAAAATCTGAGAATGCGAAAAAAATGGAGTTTATATCGACATTTAATTAGAACAGGTTAAAACAAAATTAAATAAATCAAAATCGGTCTAAATCGACTTTTCGATGAATTTCTATGCTTCTCAAATTTTCGAATGCACGTCTACATTCTGTATTTCGCGCCTAGATTAGAAATAAGACAATGAACTAGGGGGCTGGATATGGGCAGATACAATGAAGATGAACACACAGATTATGCTGGAAATGGCTTGGGAATGAGGAGCGCTTACTACGGATTGATTCTTGGCTGCTGGTTCATTGGCATCCTGTATGTGATTCATTATTTTCAGGAAAAGTTCTAATCAAAAAACAAGGGAACAGCCGTTCCGTATCAAAGAGACAAGCATAAACAATAAACTTACTTAGACAGAACAAATTGGGAACACGAAGACAGAAAGGCTTAGGGATAAGTCTCTGTTTTCGTGTTCTTTTTTGTTTCCAAGTCAGTAAGAAGCCATAAGAAAGAGGAGGTTGAGTATTTGATTGTTTTGCTCAAACGGTTCGCAGAAATTGCTTTTGCCATCGTATTCGTGGTTTTAACGGTTTGGGTGATTGTATCCTAAAATCTTTGTCTTCTGGCCAGAAAACAGAGTAAACGGGGAGAGATGTAGAAATGACATACGGAAAAATGAGAGCAGTAATGTACTTAGCAGTAGCAGTCAGTTTCATTTCGTTTTTGAGCAGGTAATGATGGTAAGCCTTAACTATGAAACTGGAAGGATGGTAACATGAACTGCAGGTCTGTGAAGGTGGCATTTTTCGTCTTCCTCGGAATGTTAACAACATTCATTGCTGGGGTGGTTCTAATCTCATATTTGCAGTAACTCACACAAACAAAGCCGTTGCATAAAAAGTCAACGGCTCTCTTATGGGGAGGGGTCATGATGAACTTGGAATTGTTAACAAAGCAATTCCCCAGAGAACAGATTAAATCACGGCAAGGCAAAAAAGGAATGACATATTACTATGTGCCGGCCACCAGCGTGATTGAACGGCTAAATCAAGCATTAAACTTTAATTGGAGTTTCACAGTTGTTAAAGAGTACATTTTTGAAAATGAAGTTGTTGTGTTGGGTGAATTGAAGATTGGGAATGAAATTGTGAAACAAGCGTTCGGTAATTCGCCGATCAACGGCTCCATCGGGGATGCACTAAAGTCAGCAACTAGTGATTCCATTCGTAAGAATGCCGCCGCGTTAAATGTTCCGGCTATCTTTCACACTCCGTCAAACACAGCAGAGCAACAAGGGAATAATCAACAGAGTTCTCCACAATTTCCACAGCAGCAACAACAGACTGACAATCCGTATAGATGTTCAGAATGCAATGCTGGTATCACAAAACAAATACATGATTATAGTTTTCGTACTTTCAACAAAGTGCTGTGTATGAAGCACCAGCAAGAAGCGCGAAAACAAGCACGTTAGGAAGTTAGGAAACAAAAATTTTTATGCTTCTAATTAATTGATCTGCTTTATGGAATAAATTAGACAGGATTCCAACTCTTACTCCGAGATTGTTGAAATTTCTGAATGGGTAGGAAGTTCCAAGAAAAAGAGTCAAAACTGAAATTAGTTGGATAATAACAAAGAAAACCCCAACTGCTTTTTGGCAGAAAGGGTTTTCCCATATTATTCTCCTACATGCTCCGGGGTAATAATGATTCCCTCTTCATCCTCTTCATCTTCTACATCATCTATATCTTTTGAAGGTTTTAGCCATGCAGGGTCAGGTTTAGTAATTAGCCTTGCATTGTTGTATGCCATAGCCATCGTAAGTATCGTCTTACCTTTGTAGGTATTATTGACCTTAGTTACGGCTAAAGCACAATCTGCAATATTTTCATCTTCTATACAGATTGGAATAAGCAATTGGATTTCATCCAAGCGCGGAGAGTACTGAGGTATGGCCAGTTTATAATTCCTTTTTACTCTTTTATGAGCCCGACGTAAACGATTTTCAATTATATCTTCCCTGTATTGTGGAGGTATAGTTTCAATTACCTTTGGTAGGCGGTGCTGCCGTTCAAATATGTGTTTAACTTTATAGGTCATAGGCTTATTTGTATCAAAAATAAAGTCTGCAGGATCAAGTAGGTAATTTGCTGGCTCAGGTAAATTACCTCGTACTGGGTCAAGAATATTGTTAGACTCTTCAAAAAATCCGATTAACTCTAACCTCCCGTCTTTGTTCTTCCGAAAAAGTGCAAATATCTCCTCGTACCCAATTCGTGCCTCAAGTCCAGTATTAAAGCAGCCATAATCACTATTTTCAAAGATTTTATGCGATTCTTTTCTTATTAAATAGCGAAAAGTGTGGTGTATATATTTCCACAAGACGAAGAATTCAGAATCAACGTCTTGAGCCGGTTTTGTTCCGCCGCTCCAGTCCTCTTCAAGTGCTAGAAGAGATAACTGTCTTAATTTCCTATTTTGACCTTTACATATTGCCCATTCATACAGATTAGAAACAGTCATAGTTACCCTCCAATGTTCGATTATAAAGAAATTATATCAACCTATGAAAAGTGATTCTATAAAAACAGCAGATAGAGAAAAATAAAGGGATTTGACTGTGATTGTATAAATAAAAAATACATAGCGTACATAGACAGATTTGGAAAGGCACATAGACAGTAACAGGCCGATAACTTCGGTCAGGCTGCTCTGTGTCTTTTTTGATTTGAAGATGAGGTACTCCAGAAAGCATGTAAGTGAAGGGGGATAGGGTATTTGAAACTACAATTATGGAAGTGGCAAGAGGGATAAAATTTGTTGGAATCCTGTTATTTAAAATCATGCGTTTTTTTCGGCATTTAATATGAATTATGCGACGAATACCAGTCAAAGGTTAGTATGATTCGTCAGATAATACGCTAAATGACCTTGAATTTTTCGTCATATAACACTAAAAGAAAGAGAGTAAATAAAATGACCGCAGAAAGAATAACTGTTTCAGAAGGTATCCGATTATTCTTGAGAAAATTGAGTGAAACGAAGTCTGAGAACACTGTAAAAAGTTACAAAAGTGATCTCGATATTTTTCTTAGGCATTTAAATGTATCATGGATTGGTGATAATGATGGAGACATTTTAGTTCAAGAAATAACAAAAACTGATTTGAGAGATATGATTTCAAACTGGAAAAACCTTAATACATCTGCACCAACTTCTATTAATCGTAGAATAGTTGCAGTTAAATCCTTCTTTAAATTTTTGAATGGAAATGGTTACGTAATAACGGATATTGCAGAGGACTTAAGTGTAAAACGTATTCAAAAACAAAATCTTGTGAAATGGTTAACTAGACAACAAGTAGGTCGCTTGCTCCATGTAGTAGAGAATCAGTTAGGTAATGAGGCGAAGAAAGCGAGAGATAGAGTAGTATTTATTACTCTATTAAATTGTGGTTTACGGGTTAATGAACTGTGTTCATTGAAACTTGAGGATGTAAATTTACAATCGCATATATTAACGGTTTCAAGCGGTAAGGGTAATAAATATAGAAGATTACCATTGGGGAATTCAACAGTAAAGACAATAGAGCATTGGCTGAATTTTCATCCCGGTAATTCAGAATATTTACTGACGACAAAAAGAGAGCCACAAATGACAACAAGAGCAGTTCAACATCTACTGAAAAAATATGGAGAAATGGCAGGAGTTGAAGTAACCCCGCACACATTACGACATACCTTTTGCAAGAACCTAGCGGATCGGACAGGTAAACTTGAGATTGTATCTGAACTAGCAGGGCATACAAGTATAGAAACCACTAGAATTTATGTAACTCCTTCTTTACGAGAACTGAAAGATGCTGTAGAAGGAATTGAGTTCTGAATTGAATTTCTTATTAAACTTCTTATGGGTGGGATCACTTAGAACTTGAGTGATCCTATTAGTTTTAAAATCCCCAAAAAAATATAGTAAATTATCAATTATCTTTTAACATACTTTTGTAGACTTTTAAACGTCATGTTATCATCCATTTAAGGAACGCTAAGAGTACAAACAAACTACAAAAATTCTATTGTCGATGAAAATGTTTATTAAGTAGATCGCACAACCAATTTACAATAAACACTCATACTCTATGGCGCAAATAAAGGAGGTATGTTTATGAAAAATTTATCTGATGTGAAAATTCTTGCTGTGGATGTAGATGCTCAAGATAACGAACAAGACATGAAAAGAGCAGTAGGATATATTCGCGTATCAACTTCAGATCAAGCGGAATTTGGAGTGTCTTTGGAATTTCAAGTGGACAGTATAAAGCAGCATTGCTTAAATAATAATTTTGATTTAATTGAGATATGCAAAGATGAGGGAGTTAGTGGGTTCAACAAAGGTATGTATGATCGAGTCGGTTCCGCTAAGTTAATTGATTATATCACTAGTGATAAAATTGATTATGTCATAGTAACAAAGAACGACCGACTAGGAAGAGATCATGTGGAGAAACTCCTTTTGAGAAAACTAATGAAAAAGCATTCTGTAAAGGCCATTTGTTTATTTCAACAGGGAATTGGGGAAGATGAAACTCCAGAGCAAATTTTAATGACAGGAATGTTTGATTTACTTGATGAGTTTTATTCTCAAAATCTTTCTAGGGATGCCAAAAAATTCGGTCAAAAAAAGGCCGATCTTGGGGAATACACGGGTGGTAAAGTCCCGTTTGGATATCGAGTAGATAATCAAACAAAAAAATACATTGTGTTTGAACCGGAAGCAAAAATAGTCAGGTTAATTTTTAATATGTATTTAAAAGGGAACGGAACACAGAAAATCAATAAGTATCTTCAAGAGAATCATCCGGTACCCGGTAAAACTTGGTCCCATTCTACTGTCCGTGAAATGTTACTAAACCCCAATTATACTGGGGACTTTGTTTGGAATCGAAATGAAGGGAAAAGGGTTAAGAAGAAGTTTAAAGATAAAAAGGATTGGGCTATAAAACCAGATAATCATGAAGTTATTATTCCAAAGGAGATCTTCCAGCAGGTAGAAAAATTGAGGGGAGAAAGGAATAGGAATAGTAACAAAGATGGAAACAAAAACCCTAACATCAACCACAGTCGTACTAGTGCAGAATTACTGGCAGGGCTGATTAGGTGTGGATGCTGTGGAAATCATTATGGGAAGCATAATGTTACTAGTAAAAGGACTGGAAAAACTAACTTATACTATAAATGTTCAGGGAAAATACGACATAGTTCTGTTTATTGTAAGCAAAGGGGGCTAAATCTGAAAAAGATGGATGCTCTGATTATTGACACGCTTGCACCAGTATTAACAAAAGACATGATGTTACAAATATTAAACGATAATTGGAAGAAGTGTATTGAAGAACTGAAACAAGAAATGGAACGTCCAGAAAATCTATCGAAGCAAATTCAAAAATGTGAAAGGAACATTTTAAAGTACCGCGCGCTTATTGATGAAGAGGATGACTTTGATTTAATAAGGGAACATAACAAGAAAATCAAGGAATTGACACAAGAAATAAAAAATCTGAACAAAGAACTTGAAGCGAGCGATTACAAAAACTTTACCCTTGAATTCGATACGATGTATCCTTTGGCCGGAGAGTTAGAGTTTGATATTAGATTCTTTAAAACATTAGATAAACCAACTCTAAAAGAATTTCTTGGAACACTCATTAAACAAATTACGGTAAGGGATCTAAATAATAGAGAAACTGAAATCGAAATTCAACTTCAAATAAGTTCGCGCACATTAAAAACTGTCATAGATATTCAAAAAGTAAAACCTAAATTAATTGCTGAAGGAGAAAATATGTTTTTCGTTGAAGATAATGAAGGAGATACGGAGTTGGTAATTAAAAGTCAAAGAAATCAATTTACAAACGATTTTTTTTTGACTAATGTTATGTCATTTGATTGTAGCGCCCCACCTCCACCATAACATAACAAAAAAAGCTTACAATAAGAAAGAAGGCGCCTTCCGATACAGGGAGGTGCCTTCTCGTCTTTTCAGCCTCTGGCAGAAGCCTGCCTTTAATAAACAGCATGATCGAGTATCTTAATAAAAACCGTCGATGCACTTTTTTCCCATCATACGTAAACTGGACAGCCCGCTCGTCAATTACCGATTCCAGATGAATGTTCTTGCCCCACATCTGGTAGATATTCGGGATCGTTTTCTCTACGTATTTGACGTCCAGCTCCAGTCCCTCGTAGTGATGCTTCAGGTAAAGCTCTCCCGACCGCAGGTGGTCGCCATTATGGACCATGATGTATGGAAAACCGCCGTTGACGCGCGTGATCGCCAGACCATCCCGGACATCCTCCCAGGCTTTGTCTGTCACCACCCAATCGTTCCCCTGCTTGCCAAACATGTAGAGATTGAGCTAGCTGACCAGATCCTTAGTCAAATAATTGCGGATAAAGCTGATATCCGACTCCAGCTCACGCACTTCAAAGAGCTTCGCCCGCCCCTGGCCCGGTATTCTGCCGAAGCGCTCCTGTTCTTCCTTGGTCGGATGATCCCAGCGATGCTCAATATCCTCAAAGATTTTCAAACCCAGATGATAGGGATTGATGCTGGTCGGCGATGGCTGGATGACAGAGGAGTGCAGCTTGGCAAATTCGATCGTCTCAGCTTCGGTAAGGTCCCTTTCGCGTAGAATGCGCATGTGCCAGTAGGAGGCCCAGCCTTCGTTCATAATCTTGGTCTTCAGCTGCGGCCAGAAATACAGCATTTCATCCCGGACGATTGTCAGGACATCGCGCTGCCAATCCTCCAAGATCTACTTCCACCTGAGCTTCGGATGCAACAAGCTCGGATCAATATACTCCTGGATAGCGAGACAGGCATCCAGCAGCGATTCCACTGCATCCTTGCCGGATTTGATCTCGTATTGGCGAATCCGCTCCGAGCTGGCGGCCATGCTCTCCACCATATCCCGGTTGGTATTGGCGAAGCGGGAATTATTTTTGAAAAAGTCGCAGTGGGCGAGGACGTGGGCGACGATCAGCTTGTTTTGGATTAGGCTGTTGCCGTCGAGGAGGAAGGCGTAGCAGGGATTGGAGTTGATGACAAGCTCGTAGATTTTGCTCAGGTTGAGGTCGTATTGCAGCTTCATTTTATAAAAGGATTTTCCAAAGCCTCAGAGGGAAAAACGGGTCGGCATCCCGTAGGCACCAAATGTGTAAATGATGTCCGCCGGGCAGATTTTATAGCGTATGGGATAAAAATCAAGGCCGAAGCATTTGGCAATCTCCGTGATCTCGTCAATCGAACGCTCAAGCTCTCGAAGCTCCTCCATTGTCATGTTGTTCCCCCCAAGTCTTACCGTTTCTTGTCATGTGTACATGGGAGGAGCTTGGGGATAGATGAGTTTTCTTGGGGATTTTTATTGAGAGGAGTATCTATTCATCTTTACCTAATAAGATGTTCTCGGAATTTGTTACCACGAAAATTCCCGACGTGGGTGGTTGCTTTTTCATGGTCGTAATTTCCTTACTTGTTGAAGCGACAGATGGACCGGTCCCTGCAGTCGTTTTCAACTTTAATATAAGGGGGAACTTACTATGGCCATGCGTAATCTACTGGTATACATTGGGAAACAATACGATCCCATTCGTGCACGGGATCTTGATAAACTTGATGATGTGGGTTTGAATCACATTACTTTAGAAGTAGGGTTAGGGAGCAATAAATTTCGATATGACGATGATAGACATAACCGGAGTATTGTAGATTTCTGCATTAACGGAGTAGAATCCTTTTTCCGAGAATATGCAAAATCCGTTTTTCAACCTTGGGTATGGGTCGGCTTGCCACAGTACGAGCTTACTGAACGGACGGTCACCAAGGAGAGAGATTTATACAGATACTACAGGGATTATATTGATGGCGTAAGAGAGCGTCTTGAAGCGATTGGGCGTTGGGAGGACGTTCGAGGTTTTTACTATTCTATGGAGGCAGTGCAACCCATTCAAGAAAAGATTAGTGAGACCTCTCCGACTTCCACCCCCAGCGTCAGGTTGATGAACGACATTTCTTATCACATTCATAACCAAGCGGGGAGGTATGGTAATCAATTCTTGTGGTGCCCTTACTACGGATATGGCAGTTACCAGAGTAATATTATTCATAACTTGGGTGTTATTGCCAATCGAACAAATATTTTTGACCACATTTTGGTTCAACCCCAATATTACTTCAGGCCAGCAGTAAAGGAAAACGTAAACGCTGTTCGAAATTCTGTAACAGATCGAAACTGGGATCAAGAAGGGGAAATTGTTGATCTAAATGGCAATCCTGTAGCTGGTGGACGAAGGGCTAGCGCAAGCGCAAGTATTGGAGTTGTAATGGAAATTAACGTTGAGTACTTTTCTGAGCCTGACTACGCTGACCGTTACAATTATTATGATCGCCGTTTTACACGCTTCCTCCAACCTCGTTCAGATACACCTTTTACTTTTTACGCTGGACAGCTTTCAAGTGTTCTTGAGAAAAAACCCGGCGGTAGTTTGGATCGGATAATTAAAGCTTTCTATGACCAGAGGAAAAATTTTTAGGCGAGTAAAGTTAACTCAAATTTAGTCTGTGACTCCTAAGATACTACGCTAGTTGAAGTAATTGATAATTTAACGATCTGACGAAAGTTCCGTGTAAACTCGATCTGTCCAAAACCTTACAAGGTTTCACGCCTTGTTCGGAACATCCTTCTTAGAGCCAATAGAGTCAAGGGCGTCAATCAAAGCGAGCCCTTGACTCATCGGCCGAGAAAGAGAAAATCCTTAGCAGATGAAGCTCTTCATTTTAGCAGATGTACGGTTGTACTGGTACCCCGAAGAAAATCGCTTGTTTTACATGAACTTGTTTCATTTTTGGGGTATCTTGAATAATATCCCATTTGGATCTTGTACGTTTTCAAAAAAATAAATACTCGTGAGTTGGGGTTCCCTTTCGGGGACAATTCCAAAATTTTGTTCATAATATTCTTCATCCAAATATGTCCAATAATGTTCCTCTTTCATCGGCAGACCTGTTTCCTCATTTACAAACGCGACTTTCGTACTAAATCCTTTCGGCTCAGTATCCACTCTTTTGTAAACCTGTACCTTCTTCCCGTCAAAGTTCATAATTTTCGTCCGTTTCCACTCTGGCCCCTTTTTAGATTGAAAACTAGATAGTCGTGGAGGGATAAATTCCCCTGGTTTACTCTCCGTTTTTTCAGTAATTTCCCCCTGTTCCTTTCTCATTTGGTAAAATTCCTTTCCCTTTTTTCCTTGCTGATTAACAATCCATTGACTACTCATACTTTCGTTGGATTTAAATCCGTAGTCAAAAAATTCAAACCGTTCATCTCCATTTTGTGGATTATGCCAGTTTTTTGAAAACTTGATACTACTCCCACTAATTGAAATCCTTTTAACATGTTCGATATTGGTATTATGCGTCTGGGAATTCGGAATTGTGAAGACAGCACCTGCCGGGTCGTGTACTTTTTCAAAAAAGTACACCTCCGTAATCTCCGGTGCTTTCGATATGTCACTTCCCTGATAATACTCCTTTTTCATAGGCAGGCCTGTTTGCTTCTCTAGATAGACAACCTCGGTATAAACGGCAGCCGACTCTCGAACCACTCGTATCTTTTTCTCAGCAAGTTTGCTGTCAAGCCCAACAGTACCTGTTGAAGTCCATTCCGACGTTTGATAAGCATCTAGCAAAGACTGGAACAGGGTTTTACCAGGGAGTATTGATGTTTGATACGGACCCGTTCCGGTTTCCTCCGTAGTTTTCCCCTGTTTTTGGATCATCTTATAGACTTTTTTCCCCTGCTCTTTCACTAACATTCTTCTCATCTCGATTTCTTCGCTACCGGCATAGGAGTATTGGAGTTCGTCATGGCGCTCATCTTTACTCTGTGTATGGTACCAACTTTCCTTTACCAGTATCTGCCCAGGGCTTTTTACCAACGTAACCATTTGCTCAATGACCGGTTCAAGATGCGCAGTAGCAAATGTGGACGGGATACTGCCCAGCACACTCCACATGAACATAGAGAGAATGGTCAAAAACAATACGGTTCGCTTATGAATCATGCGCTTTCTCCCTCTTTCTTCATTTGATAAAATTGTTTGTTCTATATATGACGTTTATAAAATCAATAAGTTTCCCAGTATTTACTATCGTTCAAATAATTGTCATACAATGGTTGTCTTTGGTGTTTTTTCCAAAATTAAGTTGCTTTTTGGTTACTGAATTTTCCAAGTTAGTAGATAGTTCAAAACAAGGCTGGTGATTACATTAATTTTAGGTCAAGTTTTCTGGTTCGCGGAATAGGAGCACAACGATTATTTCATCAACTTCGGAGATATGAACAGGAGGTGAGATAAGTGAGAGATGAAATACTAAAAGAAAAGTGTCGAAAAATTCTAAAACGAATTGCTTGGCGCTTACAATACGCTGTTAAAAAAAAGGGGCATCGCGAAACCTATCTGGTTGATGAAATTCATGGAGATGATATTACTTCCTGTACTATCTCACAACTTTATGTTGAAGAGGTACTTTTGCAGATACCAGAAAAAGCTCGTTTTATTATCTATAGCATTGTCATCGATGGAATGACAGAAGAGGAGGTAGCCCAAAAATTGAATGTAACGAGACAGGGAGTGAACAAATGCAAAAACAAATACCTTCGTGTACTCGCGGAAAAAATACTTCCTTTTATATAACGTTTAAACTCGCCCAGGCAGGTGATAACCGGGCAATGCTGGAAATTATTGATTTTCTGAACCCCGACATGGAATACCTAGCAAACTTTATTAAACTGCCACGAGAAGAGTCAATACAGGAAATGAAGGCTGCTATGATTGAAGCGATCCGCCGGGGAGAAATACAACCATGATGTCATTTGACTGGGTGAATGCGCTTGCTCTCATCGTTTGCTTTTTAGTTCTGGTTGTAACATACAAACATATAGAACTACAGGTACGAATTAACAATATTTTAGATTTACAATTAAAAGCAAATAAAGATAATAAGCAATGTGAAGAAAAGAAGGAAAATAATGAAGGAGAAGATCATAGTCCACCATAACTTATTTGGGTGGAAACGAAAATAACTGGGCTGTTTCCCCCCTTTTCAATCTCTTCATTTTACTTTCTGAAAGGGAGATGTACTGCTAAATGGTTGAAGCTGTATTAATTGGATCATGTTCGATATTGGTCGTTCTATACAGTGGTCAAGTTATCTTACTAAGGCGGATCAAACAAAACAAACAATAAGTAGAAAGTCAAGGTCGGGTCTGTCAAGATTTTTGTATAAACTCAATCAACCGATATATGAAAAGGTTTCGTCCACCTAATTGGGACGTCTTTTTCGAAACCAATAGAGTCAAGAGCGTAAGGCGAAGCGAACCCTAAGGCGGAATTATAATTAAGAAAGGAAGGGCGTAGTTTCCCTTCCTTTTTTGATGAACTAATGCCTACTCCTGTATGTACGATCATCTCTACAGTTCACTTCAAAAAGTACGTTCTTTTGCAACTATACACGAATGTTTGTCTGGTCAAGGAATCAAGAGTGAACCCCGCCTTATTGTGTCACAAAAATTACCGGGCTGGATCTAATGGATAAACACAATAAAGGTAGAGGGGAATACTATGCATCGTTTTTTTCTGGTCTTACTCGTGTTCGGAGTATCTTTTCTTATTGTCAGCTATTCAAAACAACCTGTCTATTATCAAAACAAAGCAATCATACTGACGTATCACCATCTTGATTTTGTTGAAAATGATGCCACGCTGTCTCCATCTACATTTGCACAGCATTTAGACGCTCTTATCCAAAAACAATATAACATTATCAGCATGGAAACCTTCGTAAAATTTATTCGTACAGGTGAAAAGATACCTCCAAATGCTGTTGTTTTGACGTTTGATGACGGATATGAAAGTTTTTATACCTATACTTATCCTGAGCTAAAAAAGCGAGGCATTTCGGCTACCAATTTTCTGGTTGTGAAATCGATAGACGTTTTCGACCCTGCGGCACTTCCACATCTCACGTGGAACCAAATACAGGAGATGAAAGCGAATGGTATGAGTTTTTACAGCCATACCTATGATCATCATCGTAAAATGAAAACAACTCAGGACGGAAACAGTAAGCCCATGTTAGCCAATAGAATCTACTTGGAAAGTGAAAAACGCATTGAATCGCAGGAAGAGTATAAAATGCGGATAAAAGCCGATCTTGAATTGGCTGAAAAGAGACTGTTCGAAGAATTAGGTGAACAATCCCGACTCCTGGCTTATCCATATGGAGCCTACAACGAAACAGTAATCGAGGTTGCTACGGAATTAGGTTATGAGTTGTTCTTTACAGTAGAAGAAGGGATTAACCATAGGAACCAACGTAAAATTTTCCGGATAAATACGAACAGAAAATCGGCGGAAGACTTGATAGAGACACTACAGAAGTATTCCATATAATAATCTTTTCACTGCTCATCAGGAATGAGTCAAACAAGTTCTACTGATACGAAACCCTTCCAACCACTGGAAGGGTTTTTGTTTCCAACTCGCCCAGCAAGCCGACCACTGCAAGGTAGACGAGGAGGAGACGAGCCTGGCGGAGATGGGCGACTGGAAAAACAGGAGAATACACTAGCTTTCCCACAAACTCCATGTATAAAATAAATGAGGAATCTTGGGGAAAGTGGGAAAAATAAATGTATAGAATCGGTGTTGTCGGGCCGCATCTCTCTGTGGATCGGATTCTTGATGTGGCGAAAGAATTTGGGCAGATGATGGAGTTTATTCCCTATCCGTACCAATCGTTTAAAAATACACCTGAGATTGTTCTGGAGCATGACCATCATGTGGACGTGTGGCTCTTTTCTGCACAGATTCCGTACAAAATTGCGCGAAAGACGCTGGGATCGGATGAAAACATGATGCATATTCATCACTCGGAGGCCAGTCTGTATAAATGCTTTCTCAACATGGCCTGTGAGCTGGGAACCTATATCGATCGGGTAAGTATCGATGAGATTGACACGTCCGACCCGGAGGAAGCCATTCAACAACTAGAGAACGTTCCGAGCAAGATTTATGTGAAACTGTATGACGAAGAAACAGATCTAAAGGAATTGCTGCAATTCCATCTGGATCTCTGGAAAGCGGGAAAGACGGATGGAGCGGTTACCTGCTTCCAATTTGTCTATCAGTCGCTGCGTGAAGCGGGAGTGCCGGCTTTTTGGATTTCGCCGACCCGTATGGAGATTCGCAAGACTCTTCGGATTCTTGCGGAAAAGGTCAGAACTATCTATTTCAAGGATACGCAAATCGGCGTGGTGATCATGGAAATCGAGCAGTTCGACAAGATTGCCCAAAAGGCGAAAAGCCCCTACCATCTCCAGTATCAGGAGCTGCGTTGGAAAGAGGCCCTGCTGCGGCTTTGCGAAAAGCTGGATGGCTCCCTGCTGGAAAAAGGATATGGCCGCTATGTGATCTTCAGTTCCCGCGGGGCGATTGAAAGAGAACTGACGATGGTGCAAAACACCGTTTTCCAGCTGTCACTGGAATCGGAAACGACTGCAGCGGTGGGCATCGGGTTTGGAGAGACGGTTTTTAAAGCGGAGGTAAACGCCAGGCAGGCGATCCAGTATTCGAAGGAAAAAGCGGAACGAGGCATGATTATCGTGCAGGAAGATGGGACGATCAGCGAGTCGGTGGGCAAGGAAGAGATTACGTACTCCTTCCGCATGGACGACAAGGATTTATTGGAAAAGCTGAAAAAAGGAAACATCAGTGTGAAAACCTATAATAAGATCGAAGCACTGATCCGACGGATGGGCTGGAATGATTTCACCACAAAAGATTTGACCACCCACCTCTATATGGACGAACGGAATGCGCGAAGGATTGTCGCTCTGCTGTGCGAAGTGGAGCTGGCGGAATGCATCGGCGAGGAATCATCCGCTACGCGCGGCCGCCCAAGTAAAATATACCGTTTGTATAATCATTCTATTCAATGAATGATTATTTTTTTTAGATTCTTTAAAAAAATGCGTTGATATGGCAGGGTGATACGAGTACAATCATTTACAGGGTATTTACCCTTAACTAACCCGTAAATAGTACATCACGGGTTCAACATAGGTGACAGCTTTCGTGTGCCAATATTCGGCATTTAGAGGTTGGACATACACAATGATTACTGAGGGGGAAGCGTTGATGAAAAAGGCAATTATCGTGATGTTATCCTTTCTTCTTCTGGCCGTAACAGGTTGTTCGCAACAGGCCGGACCGGAACAGAAGGCGCCATCGACCATCCAGAAGGTAAAAGAAAAGAAGAAGCTTGTGGTGGGTACGGGTTCTGCCTATATGCCGTTTGAGATGAAGGACAAGCAGGGCAACTTTATCGGGTATGACATCGACATGATGACGGCATTGGGCAAAGCGCTTGGCGTTGAAGTGGAATTTAAACAAATGAAATTCAGCGGGTTGATTCCAGCCCTGCAAACAGGCGATATTGACATGGCGGTTTCGGCGATGACCATTCGCGGCGATCGCGCACTTTCTGTCAGCTTCTCCAACCCTTACTATTCGACAGGACAGGTATTCATGGTGCCGAAAGCAGACACGACTACCAAGTCTTGGGAGGACCTGGACAAGCCTGATAAAAAGATCGCCGTTTCCCAAGGGACTACAGGTGCGCTGTTAGCCAAGCAAATTTTCAAGCAAGCCAAGGTACTCGATTTCGAAAGCGTCCCTGCGGCTGCAATGGCAATGACTCAGGGACAAGCGGATGGCGTTGTCACAGAAGAAGTGGTTGTTCGCGAATATGAGCAAAATCCTTCTTTCCAGACAAGAGGGATTTACGACTTGATTTCTACTGACAATCTGGGGATTGCGGTTCCGCTCAACGATGTGGAAACAGTCCTCTGGATTAACTCCTTCCTCGCTTCCTACAAAGGCAGTCTGGAAGATCAAGCCTCCATTGAAAAGTGGTTCCATTCCAGTGATTGGAGAAGCGAAGTAGAAAAGAAAGAGTAACGGAAAAATAAACGAGCATTTCTTAAAGGGCGGGAAGGGTCCATTATGGCTCTTCCTCTCTTATTGTATGTGCTGAAAATACAAAGGAAATGGGGGTACATTCATGGGTTACCAAATGGAATGGGGCGTGATTGCGGACAATCTTCCTCTTTTCTGGGAAGGGCTGCTGATAACGCTGAAAATCTCAGCGATGGCGCTATTATTTAGCCTTCCGATCGGAATTGTGGCAGGCTTGTGCCGAATTTCCCGGAATCGGATTCTTTCCTTTATCGCCTCTGCATACGTGGAATTGGTTCGAGGGATTCCTCTTCTCGTGCTGCTGCTGTGGATTTTCTTTGTACTGGGTAGATTCTTGCGCATCGATTCGTTCTGGGCTGCCGTCCTTGGCTTGGCTATATTCTCGGGCGCATTTGTGGCGGAAATTATTCGTGCCGGTATACAATCCGTTCCACGCGGACAAATGGAAGCAGCGCGTTCGTCGGGAATGAGCTACGTGCAGGCTATGCGGCTGGTGATACTTCCGCAGGCTTTCCGCAAGGTACTGCCTCCGCTTGCCTCCCAGTTTATCATCCTGATCAAGGATTCTTCGCTCGCTTCGGTCATTTCCGTTGTGGACTTAAGCCTGGTGGGGAACAATCTGGTGGCGACCACCTTCCGCGTGCTTGAAATTTGGACCTTCATCGCAGCTGTCTATTTCTGCATCACCTTCTCTCTTTCGCAAATCGTACGTTATTTGGAACGGAAATACCGTGTATACGAATAGCAAAATAAAGTGACGGCGCGATCCATATTTCATCCGGAAATGGAAGGAGGAATCATACCGATATGATTTCAATAAAGAATGTGACGAAAAGCTTTGGAACGGTAACAGTACTTCATGATATCAATCTGGAGATTCCGCAATCGCAGGTGTTTGCCTTGATCGGCCCGAGCGGTGCGGGAAAAAGCACGCTGATCCGGACGATCAATGCGCTGGAGGACATTCAGGCAGGGGAGATCGTCGTAGATGGAACCTCCGTACACGAGAAAAAAACAGATATCAACAAGCTGAGAGCCAATATCGGCTTCGTGTTTCAGTCGTTTAACCTGTACCCTCATCTGACCGCATTGGAAAACGTAGCCGTTGCTCCGATCAATGTCAAAGGTGTCGGCAAAAAGGAAGCAGAGGAAAAAGGAAAAGAGCTTCTGTCCAGCCTTGGTTTGGGCGAAAAATTCGGCTCCTATCCCGGCCAGCTATCGGGTGGACAGCAGCAACGAGTCGCGATTGCCCGTGCTTTAGCAATGGACCCAAAGGTCATGCTGTTTGACGAGCCTACCTCGGCGCTTGACCCGGAAATGGTAAAGGAAGTATTGGATGCGATCCGCAAGCTGGCAGGTACGGGGATGACGATGGCTGTTGTGACGCATGAGATGGGTTTTGCCAAGGAAATCTGCAATCAAATCGTCTTTATGGCAGAGGGGAAAATTGTTGAGGTAGCACCCCCTTCGGAGTTTTTCAGCAATCCGAAGACGGATCGGGCACAGGATTTCTTGGGCAAAGTGCTCAATCACTAGATAAAAAATCGGGAGTGAACCATAGATGAAATTGTGGGGTGGACGTTTTACCAAACAAACGGACAAGCTCGTGGAGGAGTTTACGGCCTCTATCGGTTTTGATCAAAAACTGGCGCGTGACGATATCCGCGGCTCGCTGGCCCACGTGAAGATGCTGGGAGCCTGCGGCATTATCCCGCAGGAGGATGCCGACAAGATCAGCGAAGGCTTGCGAGGCATTTTGCAGGAAGTCCATGCGGGGACGTTTGTCTTCAACGTAGAGAATGAAGATGTCCACATGAATATTGAAAAAGTTCTGATCGAAAAAATCGGGCCGGTTGGCGGCAAATTGCACACGGGCCGTTCCCGCAATGATCAGGTGGCGACAGACCTGCATCTTTATTTGCGCCGGGAAACCAAGCAGATTGTCGCTTACCTGGTCGATCTCCTGGATGCGCTGGTGGAGACAGCGGAAAAGAATTTTGACGTGATGATTCCGGGCTATACCCATTTGCAGCGGGCTCAGCCAGTGCTGCTGGCCCATCATCTGCTCGCATACGTCGGGATGTTTTCCCGTGATGTGGAGCGTTTGCAGGATGGGTTGAAACGGATTGATACGCTGCCGCTTGGTGCCGGGGCTCTGGCTGGTACCACGTTCCCGATCGATCGCGAACTGGTAGCAAGAGAGCTGGGGTTTGCACGGATTTATGAGAATTCGATGGACGCCGTCAGCGATCGAGACTTTATTCTGGAATTCCTGGGTGCCGCATCGCTTGTGATGATGCATCTATCTCGTTTTTGTGAAGAGATGGTGCTTTGGTCCTCCACAGAATTTGGTTTTGTGGAGCTGGATGATGCGTACTGTACAGGCTCCTCAATCATGCCGCAGAAAAAGAATCCGGATGTGGCGGAATTGCTGCGCGGGAAAACAGGCCGCGTCTATGGCAACCTGATTGGCCTCTTGACCGTATTGAAAGGATTGCCGCTCGCCTACAACAAAGACCTGCAGGAAGACAAGGAAGGCATGTTTGATACGGTGGATACGCTAAAAGGCTCTTTGCAGTTGTTTGCTGGCATGATCCGGACGATGGAAGTGCGCCGGGAACGTGTGGCTCAGGCATTGAAAGAGGATTTCTCCAACGCCACCGATCTGGCCGATTATCTGGTGCGGAAAGGAATGCCGTTCCGTCAGGCGCATGAAGTGATTGGCAAGCTGGTGCTGTATTGCATTTCCAATGGAAAATACCTGGCAGATCTTACGCTAGAGGAGTATAAGCAGCACAGTGCTAGCTTTGAAGAGGATCTCTACCAGGCGATCGACATGCGTACGGTAGTAGATGCGCGTGATGTACTGGGTGGAACAGGCAGCAAGCAAGTCGAGCAGAGTATCCGTAAAGCCAAGGCTTTCATTGCCGAGCTGGAAAAGTGGACGGAAGAGGCTTTGCAGGAAGAAGAGGTACGTACTGAATAGGAAGACAATGCCCATGCTTGAACAAAGCGGGGCATTTTTTTCGACCGGCCTTCACAAGCAAAAGGAACTGTACCTTCAAGCAGTGACGTCTAATTACATCACTGCGGATGGACTTCTTGATTTTAGTCCTGTGGTTACATGAGATTTGAACATGCAAAACAGTTGTCGCAGGAGGAGCCTTAGCGATAACTGTTTTATTATTGTGAGGCAGAACAATAAGTTCATTTATACTTCAATTAATATAAAATAATATAATTTAATTAAAATATCATCTATATAACTTAAATGTGGTCTGGTAACTGAGTTAGCGAGTTCACAAAAACGTCACAATTATTTTTCTCTTGAGTTTTCAGCAGTTCCCGTACCTGTCAGTTGAATAGCAGTTTATTTGCTGCTCCCATATTGTTCGTCAGCATTGTGTATCTGAAAAGGGTACCTTGCTGCTCTCTGGTAATTTTTTTTAGCTTATGTTGTAAAGCGAAGAGGCTTAAGAAGCCTATCAAATCATTGATTGGTAAGCCTCGATAAATCAAACTGATGTTAGTAAAATGGCGAAGGAACTGAGAGACAGGGCTATTCCGGTCACGTTTCTCTACTGTCTTATGTCCTTCTGATGGTCCGAAGAACTTTACATCTTTAAGAACGGTGTTGTTCGGAAGGGGGGGCAGAGGAACATTTGAATGGATAGTTGATTTGTCATTAACTTGACTCAAAAAAGCATCCCAAAGATTCGAGCGATTCTGGTTTATCTGAAATACAAAGTTGTCCAGTCGATCCTTGGCTACAATAAGATAGATTTGTTTATTGCCTTTCACCAGTTCTTCTGAGTTCCGGACATATTTGGGTCTTTCCAGGCTGGTAATCTCTACTTCTTCGGCTACTATTAACCCCTGCAATTTTTCCTGATAATAATCAGTTGCGAGTTGCACAAACTTCTTTCGCCAGCGGTAAAGGGTTACCTTACTTAGCCCTAATTGTTTCGACATTTGTCCTAAGCTTGCTCCTTTAACTACCAAATCCATAAAATCAGTCCATTGTTCCGGATGACGGCAGCGGTGGAAAAGAGTTTGGGAAAAATCATTGACAGTAGCCCCACATTTGCATTTATAACGCTTGCGACCTCGATAATAGGAATGGAAAGCAAATGAGTCATTTCTTTTGCATTCCGGGTTCTGGCACTGAAGTCCACCGTATTGGGCGTATAATTTATACTTCTCCAAGTTCCTTTGAATATCGGCCCAGAAATGTTGTTTTTTTGACATTCTACCTTCCTCACAAGATCCTCGCTGTGTCATATTTCTCCCTCCCTACTATTCCTATTTCCTTTTTATTCTAACACGGAGCGATAAACGTAAACCACAATTAACTTTACAAATCAAAGGGGGATGAATTTACAAATTTTACCAATCTGGATTTTTTCCGAACTCCCATATACCATATTCGATAAGAAAAGTCGGACGGGAGGTTCATCTTCATGGATCATTCCATGTCAACAGCGATGCTGCGAGGCGTTCCCGAATTTCGTTATTTAAACGCAGATAATGTCGCTCGCTATCGGGCAGTGATGCGTTTTTTCTATCAGGAATACCAGCGGCTGCGCTACTGGCTTCGAGTAGAAGAGGTATTCGAGGGAGTGAAGCAGTGGGGGATACTGGAAGATTACACAGTTGAACAGTGCCAGGCTGATCTGGAACAGCTCAAGGATTGGCGCAATCTTGCATCCAGGCACGATGGCGGCCGAGCTCAGACTGTTGAAGAGTACATGAGAAAGAAGAGTCAGTATGTACTGACGCCTTATTCTATCGAGATCGAACGGATGCTGCAAACGCTGGAAACGATAAAAGGGTACGGCGGTTCGCTGGAGACGACTTATCTGGATACGATAGCGGAGTGTCTGGTAGCTGTGCGAGAGAGCGGCGGATTTTTCAAAGAAGGGGAAGCTGCGATTTGTTGGGAGAAGCTGTATCAAGCTTTTAAAACCATGCATGAGAATGCCGCTGACTTCATCGCCAGCATGCACTCGATTCAAGCGGAGCAAATGATGGCTACGGAAGCGTTTTTGCTGATGAAGGACAAACTGACCGATTATTTGCAGCATTTCATCAAAGGATTGCAGAAAAAAGCTTATCAGATTGAGGGGCATCTGTCTAAAATCTCCCCAATTGTGGCGGAAACGTTCGTGGAACATGTCGTAAAGGACGAGATGCGAAAGCCGCGGTTGGAAGACAGTTTTTCAAGTGAAGAGATGGCTAATTCTCTGCAGCAAGGCTGGCAAAATCTGCGGAGATGGTTTCTGGTAGAAGGAAACGAGCAGAGCGAGCTTGTGCTGCTGGAGCGTGCAACCAAAGAGACGATCGCGAAAGTGGTCCGCTGCGCAGTGAGGCTGCAAGAGCGAAAGCGAGCCGGAATCAGCCGGAAGAAAGAATTGGAGTATGTAGCCCAGTGGTTTGACCGCTTGGACTCACTGAACGATGCCCATTGTCTCGCCGCATATGTGTTTGGCCTTTTTCCCAGCAGGCATCTGCAAGGTGAGGATGAGCGCACGACTGACCTTGCTGATATCTCCATGTGGAATGAAGTGCCCAAGATTCGTCCTGTCCGTTCACGAAGCCGGAAAAGACTTTCACGTTCTGAGGCAGAACCGGTCAGACAGTCAGGAAGCCGAAAGCAGGCGGCACGAGCTGTCATTGAGCGGCAACTGCAGGAGGAGCGCGAGTTTGTCCAGCGGATGGCCGAAAAGCAGCAGGTGCGTATCTCTGAATTGGGTATTGTAGATGCAAAAACGAGGTTGCGGTTATTGCAATGGATCGGTCGCTGCATGGGAAATGGTTCCCGTTCGTTCGTGACGGCGGAGGGAATTAAAGTGAGGTTGCAGTTGGCCCAGTCCGATGAGATGACAACGTTGGTATGTGAAGACGGAAAATTGGACATGCCAGACTATACGCTATCGTTTGACGTGCCTTATAAGGAGGAGACCGTTCATGGGTAGAGGCGGAACTCGGTCATGGGCACTGCGACGCATGCGAATGCAAGGCCGATCAGGTGCCGATGTGTGGCGGGAAAGGCGACATTCATGTGCCCATGCTCTGCTTAACCGTCCATGGATTACCAAGGAGGAAGAGCCTGAATTGTTTTACTGGATTCGAGACCAGTATCGTGAACTACGAGACTGGTTTGCGGAATACGCCGGATTTTCTCTGATCCTCACTCGATCCATGGCAAAATTGGACAAGGCCCCGCTTCGGGCATACCCGTGGATGGGGTTCCAGGAATTTCGTGAGCCGCGGGATTATACCTTTTTCACGTATGGATTGTGGTTTTTGGAAGGAAAAACGGAGTTGGACCAATTCCTGTTGAAAGACATGGTGGTGCAAATCCAGGAACAGATGGTTGGAACGGGGCTTCATGTCGATTGGGAGCTATATCCGCACCGCTTGTCGATGGTGCGTGCACTGAAGAAGCTTAAGCAGCTTGGGGTGCTGATCGCGGTGGATGGTGATGAGCAGGATTGGGCCCACAACGACGAAAACAACGTCCTCTATGAATGCACTCCGAATGTCCGATATGTGCTGCGTCAATTTCCTGAGGAGCTTACACGCTTCACTGACATCCATGAGCTTAACGCCCAGATGGTTTATACGGACACAGTGGACGGAGAAATGAGAAGGAGAAGACATCGAGTCTACAGGAGGCTTTTATTGGAGCCTGTTATTCTCGATCAGGATTGGGATTCAGACGATTTGTACTATGTCATTACCCAGCGCAGGTCATTGATCGAGCAGCTCCGCGCCATGTTTGGCTGGGAAGGCAGTCGGTACCGGGAAGGATTGTTGTTTTTTCATCCAGACGCCACTGGTGATGGTGACCTTTTTCCTACCATGTCGGCTATATCCGATCTGGTGCTGCTGTTAGCAGGAGAATTGAGAAGGCTGCAGCATGCCGAGTCGACGCTGTGGTATGTGGAAGAGAATGGTGAGATGATATTGGGGCGGACGGACATGGAAAATCTGTTGCTTGTTTTGCGCCAACGCCACAAGGAATACTGGAGCAAGGAGCATCAGGACATGACAGCGGCAGAATTGGCGGAAGCATTGACCAGACACATGAGTGAATGGGGATTGGGCCGTTGGCAGCATGAAAACCGGTTCGCTATTTCTCCGGTGCTGAGCCGTTGGAATGGCATCTATCAAACGGAAGATCCGGCATAAGGGGAGGGAGATGTATGCATCCTGAAAATCCATTGCAAAATGATTCCATTGGTATTGCGGAAGGAAAGCAGACGCGAAATCGATGGGAGATGTCTCGGGCAGGCATCTTCAATTTTTGGGTGTACGATGATGAAGAAATTTCTTTGGAGGAAGGTCGTCTCATCCTGCGGGGAACAAATGGTGCCGGGAAATCCGTAACGATGCAAAGCTTCCTCCCGCTTGTGCTGGACGGCGACAAGCGGCCGCACCGGCTGGATCCGTTTGGTTCGAGGGATCGGCGCATTGAGTATTATTTGCTTGGTGATGATGGCAAGCATTCTGATCGGATTGGGTATTTGTGGATGGAATTTCAACATCCACAAAAAGGTATATACAAAACGATCGGTATCGGATTGCGTGCGCGCAGGGGGGCTTCTCAGGTAAGCTTTTGGGGATTTTTGCTGGATGACGGCCGCCGGGTAAACCAGGATTTCTGGCTGTATGATCGGGTTGCCTGGTTGGAGGGGAAAGGAAAGTATCCTCTGGACCGCCGTGAACTGGAAGCCAGGATTGGGGCCGGAGGACAAGTAGTACAGGAGCAAAAAGGGTATCGAGAACTAGTGAACAAGGCGTTGTTTGGTTTTTATGACAGCGAAATATTCACGGACTTGATGAACCTGATCATCCAACTGCGGAGCCCAAAGCTGTCTAAAGATTTTAAGCCATCAGCTATTTATCATATATTGACGGAATCGCTGCCGCCGCTCCAGGAAGATGATTTGCGGCCACTGTCCGAGGTTTTGGAAGATATGGACCAGATCGCGGATCGGCTGGAAGAGTTGAAGCTGCATCAGAGTGAGCTGGAAAAGCTGGAGAATTCATATGACCGCTATAATCGCTTTCTCCTCTACCAAGCATCAGAAAAAGTGCTTGATGCCAAAGCAAAAGCGGACGAAGAAGCGAAGGAAGTAGAAAAAGTTCAGGCTCAATACAGGGCAATGGAACAGGAATTGTCTGAATCTCATAAACGTTTGCAGGGATATCGGGCTCGGTTGCAAGAAGTGGATGCCGATCTTGCTATCTTGAATCGACATGAGGCGATTGAAAAGCAGACAGAATTACAAGTGCTGGAAGGGAATTTTGCTGATACCTCCCAGTATTTGGGCAAATCGCGCGAACGGCTAAATGGTTTCATACAGCGCAAGGATCGGATGCAAGTGGAAATCGAGAGAAATGAGGGGCTGATGTCGGAGCAGTTGCATGCCCAGGAAGATCAACTGCTGGAGCTTGAGAGTCTGGCAAGAGAGATGGAATTCGCCGAACACGATATCTACCATCGCTATTGGCACCAGCACCCTCCTGAAGAAGACAGGTTTGTTCTGGAGTGGAAAAAGGATGTAGCCCGTCACCGCGATGCGATCGCCCATGCACAGAAGATTGCCCAGGAGGAGCGGGATGCATGGAACAGTCTGCAGGAATTAGAGAAGGAACTGGGAGCCATACGGCAGGAAAGGGATGCAGCCGAACTGGCGAAGGTTGAGTCCGAAAAACAGACAGAAGCCGCACTGCAGCAGTTAAAAGAGGAGATTGTTCAGTGGAAACAGCAGCTAAAAGAGCTTGCTATAGAAGAAGGGACATTTCAACGGGTATTGCAGGCAGTCTCCGCTATTTCTCTGGAAAACAGGAATTTCGCCGATGTGAAGCAACCCGTCATCGAATCCGCGGAACAGATCCGGAGACAATGGAAGGAACAGGAATGGCAGCTACGCCATGACATGCAGCGGATCGAGGAAGAGAGAACCGCACTTTTGCGAGAGCAGCAAGCGTGGAAGGAGAGCCGTGAACCGGAGCCGGATCGAAGCAGCGCGAGAATAGCTGCCCGTACAGGTCGGGAAGCTGGAGCAGGGGCCCCGCTGTATGCCGTGTGCGATTTCCTGGACCATTGGACGGAGGAGGAGCGGGCTCGCATCGAAGGTGTCCTTGGCGCATGCGGTCTTCTTGACGCATGGGTAGCATCGGATGGACGCCTGGTCAGAGTCAAAGAAGGTGAAGAGGTATGGCTTGCCCCCGCTCCAGCGGAATGGGGGTATACCCTCGCTGACGTGCTGAAGCCTGTTCCCTCCCCGGAAAGCGGCCTCGATGAAGCGATGATCGATGCGGTGCTCCGGACGTTTGCCTGGAGAGAAACGACAGACACGCCGCAATTTGAAGAGTGGGACGCCACGTCGATCTGGATCGGTTCTTCCTTTTTTCAATTGGGACCGCTTCACGGGTGTGTAACAGATACCCAGCCAGCCCGTTTTATTGGTAAGGAGGCCCGGCGCCGCTACAAACAATCTGAGATTGAGCGATTGCAGCGTGAGATAGAAACCTGCGATAAAAAATGGGGAGAGTTAGAAAAGAAAGCAAGCGAAATCCAGAGAGCGATTGCTCAGGTAGAAGAAGATGTGCAGGCGTTTCCGAATGACAAGCTGGTTCAAGAACGATTGGACGCTCTCTCTGAAGCCGTTCACAAGCTGCATGCGGTGATGGCTCAGGCCCAACGAATGGCCAATCGTGTACGGGAAAAGAACAATCAATGGCAGCAGTTGAAAATCGAGCTGGCGATGAGTACGGAGCAATGGACCCGTCTCAAAAATCTTAAAGAGTTGCAAATGGCACGAGAAACGATCCAGCATTACTTGGACGGCATTTCCAAATTGCATGAGGATTGGAGACAGTATCAGCATGCGTCGCAAACCATTGGGAGGCTGCAAGAAGAGACCGTAGAACTGTTGTCGGAAATTGACAATGAAACAGAACTGGCGGAGGAACTGGAGGAGAAATACAACTCCCTACAAGTAAAGATTGAAAGCCTGCGACGCCACATGCAAGAACTGGGCATTCATGAGTTGGTCGAACGTATCTCCCAGTTGGAAGCGGAGAGAAAACAACTGACTCGCGATATCCAAAGCAAGGATAAAGACATCAGAGAGAAGGAAAATGAGCAAGCAAGGTTAACCGAGCGACTAGACTCAAGAACGCGACGATTTGATGAACTTCAACAAGCGGTAGAGCGCGCATTGCAACAATGGAATGGCGAGATCTCCTTGGGCCTTGTCAGAGATTGGGTGGATGTATCGAAATCGAAAGTAGACGATATCGAATCCTTTCGTCTATGCAAAGCGATATATGAAAAATTGCAGCCTTCCTCGGCAGGCAGAAACCGCGAAAGCGTGACGTCTTCACTGCTCGATCAGTTCAACGCAGTCCGCCATCTATTGATGGATTATGTCTTGGAAGCCATGGTGAATGACCAGACCGGGCGGGTAACAATTGTATCCATGCGTGATCGATTGCGGCCCCAAACGCCATCCGCCCTGCTTGAGGAGATTAACGATTTGATTACGGAGCAGTCCGGATTGCTGGATGAAAAGGACCGGCAGCTTTATGAAGAAATTATCTTGCGCAGTGTCGGCAAGACGGTTCGCCAGCGGATTATGCGTGCCGAACAATGGATTAAGGAAATGAACCGGCTGATGGCCGAGCGAAACACCTCAAGCGGCTTGAAATTGCAATTGCAATGGGTGCCCAAAGCGGCCCAGTCTGAGAAAGAAATGAACGCCGAGCAATTGGTGGAGCTTTTGCGCAGGGATGCGCGGCTGCTGCGGGAAGACGAAGTCGAACGAATGATCCAGCATTTCCGATCGCGGATCCAATGGGCGAAACAGGGGGCGCAGGAAGAGCGGGAGTCGCTCCGCAAACACATCTACGAGATCCTGGATTACCGGACATGGTTCCAGTTTATGCTTCGGTACAAAAAAGGCGGCGAGGCAGGGTACCGGGAGTTGACTGATTCGAGATTTAACGTGATGAGCGGTGGCGAAAAGGCGATGTCGATGTATATTCCACTGTTTGCCGCCACGTATTCCCGGTATGCGGACGCCAGCCCCGAAGCGCCCAAAATCATCTCTCTTGACGAGGCGTTTGCCGGTGTTGACGAAGAGAACATTCGCGACTTGTTCAAGCTCCTGACCGAAATGGATTTTGACTACATGATGACCTCTCAGGTGCTATGGGGCTGCTATGATACGGTCCCGAGCTTGTCCGTAGTGGAAATCTATCGTCCTAATGATGCCGACTTTGTCACTCTGTTCCGTTATCGCTGGAATGGGAAGCGCCTTGCGTTATTGCAGACGGACGAAGCAGCTGCTGCGAGTGAGGAATAGTGGAGATGGATGAACAACGGATCAATCAGATTCAGGTATTTTTTTCAGAGCCCGGGCTTGCACGGTTTATTGATGCGAGTCGAGACACGTATCGTCGGCGTGGGGTGTCCGGATTCGTTCGGGTCCCTCAGCTATCTGCCGATGAATGTGACTCACTTGCAGGATTACTGGGGCAACTTTGGAAGCCTGGGGAAGATTTGAAATTCTCGATGAAGAAATTGGATAACATTTTACAAAAGAGTGGGTACAAAATAACGATTCAAGAATTGCTTACTTGTCTCGATGGCCAAGAAGTGTTGACTCGAGCGGAAGAGGAACAACAAGCAGAGAGGAATTGGAACCAGTTTATTGATGAGGCATTGCAGACGATGAAGAGTGGCAAATTGCCGGTTCCGATTGTCGAATGGGTGGAAGGCTTGCGAAAAGGGGCTGCGCAAGGAAGCCGCCGGATTTTGCGTGGAATGTATATCCAAAATCCGGGAGAAGCTCAGCAACATTTTGTGTATTGTCTGGATGCGCTTTGTCGTGTGTGGGAGTTGAAGCAGAAAAAAGATACAGAGGTTGAATGTGCCCCACCTGAGAAGTTTATCCGTCTCCCTGTACTTGCTGCAAAGGTTGCCAAAAATGCTCACAGGTTCGATTTCAAATATCCGGTTGGGCGATTGCTGTGGTACAGTCTTCGAGAGATTTTTTCACGGGAATTCGATCACGAGTCAAGTGATTTTTTTCAATCAATAGCTTCTGGTGAAGAGTGGGAATCGTCCAGCACTGGCAGCATAAACGAGAATGACGAGGTGGATCCGGTCAAAAGCTTAGAAATTCGAAAAATGTATCGCTTTGCGGGTATCGCCGACGATGATATTTCTTCCCAGGTCATTCTCTTTGCGCCGCAACTGACCGAAAAAAAAGAAGAGATCGTTTTGACACTTCGGCAAGTAGAGAGATTGCCTGCCATTCAACCATTCTCTGCGCTTTATGCAGTGGAAAACCCCTCGGTGTTTGCAACCTTGCTGGACGAAACGTTGCAATGGGAGAATCCAATGGACCTCATCAGTTGTGACAGCCTTCCGATATTCATTTGTTTAAATGGTCAGCCGAGTGCGGCCACCATTCGATTTATAGACCGCTGTTTGGAGACAAATGACCATCATGAGCTACGTCTTCACTATTCCGGAGATTTTGATGTAAAAGGCTTGGAGATCGCACAAGGGCTTGCTCGGAGATACAGAAAGCATTTTGTGCCATGGCGTATGAGTTTTTCAGATTACGAGAGGCATACAGAATGTGGGATGTCCTTGTCGGATACGGAAAAACAGAAACTGCGGAAAATGACGGTTGATTGGGATGACCGACTTTGTTCAAAAATGTGCTTGATTGGTGTGAAAATTCATCAAGAAATTTTTGTTGAAGAGCTGTTGCGTGATTGGATGGAAGCAAATGGGATGGAGGTGTAGTGACTGTTGCAGGGATCGCAAGAAGAGGATATTGAAAAAATTTGGAGTGAAGTTAAAGAATTCCTAACGACTCAGCCGGATCGCGAAAAAACCGTGAAATTTGTTAAGTGGATGAAGCAGAAAGCTGTCTTAGCGTTCGGTTCAGAAAATGTCCATAAATTTCCGATTTTTCGAAAGGGAATTTATTGGGCGGAATTAGGAGAAAACATCGGCAGCGAAGAAAATAAGCATCGGCCCGTAGTCCTTCTATGGAGTACAAAGGAAGCTCCGATCGCTGTTGTTGTACCACTTACTACTCAACGACTACATGACGAGTACTTTTTCCATATCGATCTGGAACATTATAATAACACGGCACTTATTGAACAGATCCGAACGATAAGCTTGAGGAGAATCACTTATCCGCTACGAGCGAAAGGAAGGGTAGCTTCCGTAAGTCATCAAGACATAATGAAGATTGATGATGCGATTAGGAGATTGTTTACCACAAGACACACCGCTACTTGACAGATGCTTTTTGTCGTGCAATAATTCATAGTGAAAGCATTGATCCCGTGAATAATCACGTACACCTAATTGATCCCAAAAGAGCAACTTTCACAGTTGCTCTTTTGTCATATTTTATGGTTTACTGCATATAGTATGATTACATTGATCCCATAGCATTTGCTATGTAATGGATTGATATAGGGGATAGCCCCGGAAGGGGGTGTCCCAAAAGTAAACTTTGGAACACCCTCATCAGCAAAAAAATTAGATGAGTTTCGGAAGAAACCAAGGAGTTAAGCGGTCCGTTCTCGCTTCGTTCCTTGGTTTTTAGCGTCTACCGCCGCTTTCTTGAGCAGATTGTGGGCAAGGGAAAGCCACCCGACTTCCAGACTTACTTTTGGTAAGCCTCGAAGCAGGAACCTTTTAAAGCCTCGATTGTTCTTCATATCGCCAAATACGGGCTCCGGCTCAATCATGCGCCTCACGGCCAGGGCATAGCCTTCTTCGCTGCGGAGTTTTTGCCTTGCTTGGTTCTTTAGCCGCAAATACTTCATGCTGACTTTGATCTCACGATCTCCTTGGGCTTTTGTACACTGAGGCTTTAGCGGACACTCTTTGCAACCGGTACTGCGGTAATGACGGTATTCGATTTCATACCCACTTTCCGTTTTCTCCTTACTTACTCGGAGGAAATGGAGCGTTTGACCCGCCGCACATGTCCACGTATCTTGTTCGCTGTTATAGGACCAGTTGTCAATCTTGCTAATGTCCTTTTGCCATGCCTTACTTTTTTCACGGTGGTACGTGCTATATTTGACGATAGCTTCGACTTCATTCTGTTCCAAGTAGTCATAGTTCTCCTCGCCGCCATAGCCCGCATCGGCAATGACGGTGTTTGGCAGCTTGCCGAACTGTGATTTTATTTTCTTTAGATGAGGGATGAGGCAGCGTGTATCGGTTGGCCGCTGGTGGACACTGTAGCCGAGAATAAATTGATTTTCGGTGCCGATTTGAATGTTGTACCCCGGCTTGAGCTTGCCATTTCGCATGTGGTCTTCTTTCATCCGCATAAACGTAGCATCATGGTCCGCTTTGCTGTAGCTGTTTCGCTTGCCTAAAATCGTCTCATGCGTCTCATACTTTTGGAGGCGAGGGAGCAGATCCTTGCGGATGGTGCGCACCGCCTTCTTTAGTGGCTTGTTTTTCGGCTTCTCCTGCAGGCGCTCTTCCAATTGCTTGACAGCATACTCCAGTTTTTCGCTGGTGATGGCAGAAGACTCATCTATTTCACGAAGATCCTTGCCCTCGTGTTTTTTTCTTCATGCCTCTCAGTTTCTTCAATAGCGGCGAACAAGGTCTGGACTTTCTCCTGAAGCTTGACCTTCTGCTTCACGACTGCCTTTCCCCAAACAAACGTATACCGATTGGCATTGGCTTCGATCTTGGTGCCGTCCACAAAGTAATGCTCCAGTTGCACATAGTTCTCCTCAACCAGAAATTGAAGCACCGCGGTAAACACGGTCTCCAATACGGTTTTCATGCGCTCTGAGCGAAACCGATTGATGGTACGAAAGTCTGGGCGTTGCCTGCCCGCGATCCACATAAACATAATGTTTTCACGGACAGCCTTGGCGATTTGGCGAGAGGAATAGATACGCTGGGTATAGGCATAGATGATGATTTTGGTGAGCATTTTGGGGTGATAGCTGTCTCGTCCGCCTCCGGGGTAAGCCGCATCGAAGATGGCGTCGTCGAGACGATTGGCGGCGGCGTTGATCACACGAACGAGGTGATTTGCGGGAATGTCTTCTTCTAAATCCATTGGTAAGCAGAGTTGATCCATGGTATATTGAATGTACAAAGAAACCGTCTCCTTTTTGTAAATGGTGGGTGGTACTTCCATTTTACCAAAGGGCGGTTTCTTTTTGTTTGACTAAATGAAAAGAGGGCCGTCCCTCAGTCATCTACAATGACTTTTGGGACACCCTCTTTTTACTTATGCTCGCCACCAATAAATAATGGCCTCAACCCAAAAGGAATTGAAAAATAGTTGTCGAAATATTATCACAATTATTAGTGGTCCACTTTATTATCTGGAGGAACAAGACCATGAATCGACTGATAGCTCTGGATAGCTGTGCTAGTCTTTCTTTAGAAAGAGTAAAGCTTGAACAAGAGTGGGAACAATTTATCACAGGTGTCAAATCAAAACCGCTAATCCGTTCGGTGATGTACGAGTCATGGCAGCGTTGTCAGGAACAAAACATCAATCCGCTGCATAACAAGGCTGCAATTAATCTTTCCAAGGAGCAGATCGAGGAATATATGCTAACCGAACTGCACTATCCCATTCTGAAGCCGTTGCTTTTGCAATTGCAGAATCAGTCTATTGATGCTGGTCATTTGATAACGTTTTGCAATTCCTCCGGAGATATCGTGTATTTGGATGGCGATGTGTCGCTCATGTTAAAAGCTGAGGACATGAACTTTGTCAACGGCTCTTCCTGGGCAGAAAATAAGGCTGGGACCAATGCGATCGGGACTTCACTCGTTACCGGTTCGCCTATACAAGTATTTGCCGGAGAGCATTTTTGTCAGGAAGTACAAAAATGGACATGCTCTGCAGCTCCCATCCGAGACCCGGCGACCCAAAAAATACTGGGGGTCATGAATATGACGGGCTTATGGAGAGCGTATCATCCTCATTCTTTATCTGCGGTTATTTCAGCAGCCCAAAAGGTAGAACAAGAGCTTTACAAACAACTGGAGCAAGAGCGGTTTAGACTTACGGAAAACTACTCTCAACTTCAAGCTTCTTCTGCGAAAACTCCTTTCTTGATCTTGGATCGCGGGTGTAAGGTAATCCATGCATCCCCTATGCTATATATCGAAGGTTGGATAGATGCAAATGATTTTTTAGTGGGTGCTCCTTCTACCCCCTTCCCCTTGACGTCTAGAATGCAATGGGAAGTTGAACATCGTAAAGGATTCTGGCGCTTTGAACTCAGTCCCTATATATACGGTGGCAATCCGATAGGGGCGATCGTTTACGTTTTTCCTCCGAACGTCATAAAGCCCGTTCCCAACGAAAGAATACCGAAGTCCCTGCCTGTTGAAACAGCAGTCGAATCAGTATCAGGTGATATTGTTATGGAGCGATCCGCTGCCAAATCTTTTATCAAGAGCGATGCCTTTTACAAGTCCCTTTTTGAAGATAATCCTTCCGCAATTATCTGTTATGACCTGCAGGGGAATATATTGGAAGCAAACCCGGCTGTCGAGAGATTGATTGGCCATACGATTGAAGAGCTGCGGAATATCAACATTGAGTCACTTATTTTGCCAGAGTATGTAGATAAAAGAGTAGACCACTTCGCGAAAGTGAGAATGGGCAAGCCGCAGGAAATTGAAATCGCTGTCAGACACAAAAATGGGCATACAATCGACGTTAGGATTCATTATTTTCCGATGTTTGATCAACACGAAATCATCGGGATTTACGGAATTGCGAAAGACATTACCAAGCATAAACAAATCGAGGAGGATCTGAAATCAACAAAAGAGCAATTGGAATTGTATCTCAAAAACACTGTCGATTCAATTGTTGTGTTGGACCTGCATTTCAAGGTAATAAAAGTGAATCGAGCCTTTGAGAGAATGTTTGGCTGGACAGAGCAGGAAGTAATCGGTGGGGATCTGCCCACGATTCCCGACTATCTGCACGATGAGTTCAGCAGACTTCAACAGGAAATCGTTATTAGCCGACATGTCACCTCGTATGAGACAGTAAGACAGCGCAGAGATGGAAGTCTGCTGGATGTCAATACGTTTGTGTCACCGCTCTCGGATACGGAAGGGAATGTGATCGCTTTTGTTGCGATCCTCCGAGATATTACAGAACGCAAGCGGATGGAAGAAGCACTAAAAGAAAAAGAAAAGCAATTGCGCACCTTGATTAATGCCATGCCGGATTCAGTTTGCTTCAAGGATGGCGAAGGGCGATGGGTGGAAGCGAATGATTGCTGTTTGCGTACTTTCCAGCTGGAAAATACCCCTTTTCAAGGAAAGCGGGACAGTGAACTGGCAGCGATTGCCCCTTTTTTTTCTACAGCATTGTTGCTTTGTGAAGAGTCAGATAATAAAGTCTGGGAAAAGGGCAGTACTGTCCGGTTGGAAGAAATCATCCCGCAGCCGGATGGAGAGTGCAAAGTATTTGATGTCAGTAAAGTCCCCTTGTTTAATTCGGATGGACGTCGAAAAGGAATTGTAGTCATCAGTCGTGATATCACTGAGCTGAAGAGGACGGAAGAACTGTTGCGCAAATCCGATAAGCTATCGGTAGTGGGGCGATTGGCAGCAGGCGTTGCTCATGAGATCAGAAATCCATTGACCTCCATCAGAGGGTTCATTCAGTTTATCAAGGAGGGCAACTACAAAGAAGAATATTTTCACATGGTATTATCGGAGTTGGACAGAATCCAATCGGTTGTAAACGAATTTCTGGTACTGGCAAAACCACAGGCGACCAACTTTCAACCTCGAGAACTCACTGCTCTATTGAATCAGGTCGTCGAATTGCTAAAAACAGAAGCCATCATGAATGATGTCCAAATTGAGGTTGAGTTTGAACGTACGCTCCTCATTGTGAACTGTGAAGAAAATCAATTAAAGCAAGTTTTCATTAATATTCTTAAAAATGCAATTGAAGCAATGCCAAACGGAGGGGAAATCAAGATTCAACTTCAGCAGCAGCAAAATGCAGTCTCGATTCGCTTCATTGACCAAGGAGATGGCATTGACGAAGACCGCATACAAAAATTGGGCGAGCCATTTTATACAACAAAAGAAAAGGGCACGGGATTAGGCCTGATGATCAGTTATAAAATTGTCCAGGCACATCGGGGAGGCATGAAGATCAATAGCCAAAAGAATAGAGGAACGACTGTCGAAATCATGTTACCGATTGAGTAGGGGGTAAACAATCTGGTATTACCGAGGATGTGGGAACATGGGGTATTCTCGCTTTTTCACCCTGTGGGTACTGGCGCCGGACGGGGGGGCGAACCCCCGTCTCCACCACACATATGCATGTATACCACCTAGCGAGGGTGGTTTTTTGGTTTATCCATTCGATTTTACCGGAGGCAGTTCTATCGTTGCACAAAACCCTTCCCCAACACCACTAAACAAACTCAACCGTCCACCATGCGCTTTCGCAATCCGTGCCGCCATCGGCAACCCCAACCCATGCCCGTTCTGGCGAGGACGATTCCTCTTGGCCGAATAGGGCAACTCTAGCAAATCAGTCAGTTCCTCTTGGGCTGTTCCCTTCCCATTATCCGAGACAACAATCCGGCAGATCTGTTTATCCGGATCATAAGAGGTATGCAAACGTATCTGGCAGCCATCCGGGTTGTGACGGATACAGTTCTGCAGCAGGTTGGTAATTGCCCGCAGCAGCAGTCGTTCATCCCCGTTGATCTTAGAGCCTTCATCCGCAATATCTACTTCAAGTGTAAAACCTTCATCTACACCGTTATTCAGGAATTCAGAAGCAACTTGTCTTGCCAATGCTGATAACCGAAGCGGTTTCATCCCTAAGGGCTGCATCTCATATTCCAGCATGGAGACAAGATTCAAATCATGAACCAGTGATCGCAGATGCTCTGCTTGCTTTCGAATAATCTCTGCCAGCCGCTTGTGCTCGGAAGGAACATCGTCGCTTTCTGCAATTTCGCTTGCGTAGCCTAGCACCATGGAAAGCGGGGTGCGAATGTCGTGTGAAATCCCTGCAATCCAATTGGAGCGAGCCTCATCTCTGCTGTTTAAGGACTGGGTTTTCTTTTGCAACAGCGAGGAGACATGATTGATGCTCGTCGCCAAGTCAGCCAATATTCCTTTCGGCTCAATCTTTACCTCTCTGTCTTCAGCGAGTGCGTGTATGCCATGCGTAAGCGGACGGATTGAGTGAATCAGCTTGGATCCGATCAAGAGTGATAACAGCAAAGCAAGTATGATATTGCCGATCAACAGAAGGACAGCTTTCAGCGGCAAGCTTTCCACCCATCCGACCGGAAGAATATGCTGGTATTTGGCGAGGCTGCCTTTTGGATAGCCCACCACTACCAATCCTTCCTGATGCTCATAGACAAAGACCGGATAATCCATCAAGTAACTGCGGGAGAACTTGGCTACATCTGTCAGGGAATACGTTCGTTCGATCTCGTCTGGCAGCTTGAATTCCCAGGCAACTTTCCCCGTATTGTCAATGAGCATGGCCCATATTTGCTGCTCTTCCAGCAATTTTTGCAAGAGAGTGTCCAGGGAATAGTGATTGGGGCCGCCATCCAATTTCTCTGCGACCTTCTGTACAACAATGGAAGGGGACTCATCCGCGTTAATTCCGTTCCCAATCCAGAGCAGCAGTACAATGAAATTGAGGAGCAAGAGGAACAGGGAGATAAGGGCAGTAGCATTGATGAAGCGCTTTAAGATGCGGACAGTGCTTTCCATCTTTACTCCCCCTTCACGACAAGCTTATAGCCCAGGCCACGTACGGTGACCAGATAATGAGGATCGGAGGGGGCGGGTTCTATCTTTTCGCGGATGCGGCGGATGTGTACCATGAGTGTATTTTCATATCCTTCATAGTCATCGCCCCATGCTGCCTGACAAAGAGCGTCGCTGGTAACGATTCGATTTTGATTTTCATATAACTTGGAAAGCAGGATAAGCTCCTTGGCTGTCAGAGGGAACTCGCCATCTTGATTTTTCACAGTGCCGCTTTCCAAATCAATGAAGCGTGAACCTAATTGAAAGACTGGCCGCTTTTCCTGAACATAGGGAGAATAGACCCTGCGCAGGATTGCCTTCAGTCGCAGAACCAGTTCTCGCGGCAAGAATGGTTTTACAATGTAATCATCTGCACCGAGTCCCAATCCGAGCAATCGGTCTTCATCCTCTCCCCGTGCAGTTAAAAAGAGGACAGGCATATTGGAAATTTGACGCAAAGAAGTCAGCAGGGAAAAGCCATCTCCATCCGGGAGCATTACATCCAGGATGGAGATGTCAGGATTCACGGAACGGCACAGCTCTATGGCTTCCGCACAGTTTGAGGCTTGATAGATGCGGGTAAATCCTTCTTTACGAAGAAATCTGTCCACCATATCTCGAATCTCCCGCTCATCCTCGACTATGAGCAGTTTTTTATATTGCAGCTCTTCCATCATCCATCACCCATTACCACTATAACAATTTTTCGGCTATATACTCGCTCATTTCCACTATTTAAGGTTGACGTAAGGTCATTTTCAGGTTGAAGCAAGATAGGGCTGCCATACTTGACACAAGAAACACAACGTCGATGGATGGGAGCCATGAAACATGAATCAAATCGTAACTACCCACAACCTTTCCAAACGTTACGGGAATGTCTTCTCTGTTAAAGAGGTAAACCTGTCCGTTTGCGAAGGGGATATTTATGGCTTTTTGGGGCCAAACGGTGCAGGGAAAACGACTACCTTGAAAATGATCTTGGGACTGGTCCGGCCCACGGATGGAACGGTGAATATATTCGGAAAGGAATTGGAGGGAAACCGCCGCTACATTTTACAAAACATCGGTTCACTGATTGAATCCCCGTCAAATTATGAGCATCTTACCGGACTTGAGAACATGCGTGTTGTACAGAGGCTGCGGGGTGTACCGGATAAAAACGTAACAGAAGCGCTGAAGATGGTTCGATTGGAAAAGCAAAAGGATAAAAAGGTAGCTCAGTATTCTCTGGGTATGAAGCAGCGGTTGGGAATTGCGATGGCGATGCTCTCTTTTCCGAAGCTGCTGATTCTGGACGAACCGACAAATGGCCTGGACCCAGCGGGGATCGGAGAGATGCGGGAACTGATCAAATCGCTGCCGCAGCGTTACGGCATGACGATCCTTCTTTCCAGTCATCTTCTTTCGGAAATCGAGCAGATGGCTACTTCAGTGGGGATTATCCACGGTGGAACCATGCTGTTTCAAGGAAGCATGGAGAAGCTGCAAGCCCGAAGCAGACCAACCATCCGCATAAAGTCACAAGATAATCTGGGGGCGCGGGAACTGCTCGCGAGCAGAGGATTTTTTCCGAAGGTACGAGAGGATTCTCTATTACTGGAAAATATCACGGACTCACAAGTTGCACAGGTGAATAGAGACTTGGTTGCTGCCGATATTGGTGTGCTTCGCATCGAAGAGCAAACGAGAAATTTGGAGAGCATCTTCCTGGACCTTACCGGAAAGGGGAGCAGCTTGTGATATACGCAATCCGGCTTGAATTTTATAAGTTGCGTCGAAGATTCCTGTATGGGATGACAGTCTTGTTTTTAAGTGTGGAGCTCATTTGGGCGTTTATGGCGGCGAGCATGTCGTTTGCCCGCAATCCCGATCGAGTCGGATGGGAACCTGTCATCGCGATGTTCACTTCGCTGAACGGGCTGTTTTTGCCGATTCTTTCCGCGATAGTGGTGTCCCGCATTTGTGATATGGAGCACAAAGGGAATACGTGGAAACTGCTGCTGACCTGTTCGATGAAAAGAGAAGTACTGTATGCTGCGAAATATATCTGTGCATGTGCCATCGTGCTATGCGTTTGTGCCATGCAAGGGCTGGCCATTGCTGCGTTTGGAACCGTTCAGGGGATTGCACAATCTGTTCCTTGCTTTCTGCTTGTCAGATTTATGCTGGGTACCATCGTCACCAGTATGGTTATCCTTGCTTTGCAGCAATGGCTGTCCATGGTCATGAAAAATCAGGCCTTTGCGCTCTGTCTTGGCATGCTTGGCGGTTTTGCCGGTTTGGTGGGTGATTTATTTCCAGCCACAGTCAGGAAACTTCTCATATGGTCCTACTATTCGGGTTTAAGTCCGATTGCGCAAAATTATACAGGGAATGAATTGCAGTTCTATGTACGAAATCTGAGCGATTCACTGCCTGAGGTCGGGGGATTAATGGTCGTTGCCATTGTGATCTATTTGGCTGGAAGATTTTCAATATCCAGACAGGAAGTATAGGAGGATCTGTCATGCTGCAACAATGTATTTCTGCGGAATGGATAAAACTGCGACGTTCGTATCTATGGATCATGATGATGAGCTTGCCGCTCGTGAGTGTTTGCATTGGGTGTGCGAACTTTGCCATGAATCAGGGTGTACTGAAAAACGAGTGGTATAGCTTATGGTCGCAAGTGAGTTTGTTCTATGGAGAGTTTTTCTTTCCGATTCTGATCGCCATTTGCTGTGCTTATTTGTGCAGGCTGGAACATGCGAATAGGAACTGGAATATGATCATGACCGCTCCGGTGTCCATAGGCAGTCTGTTTATTGCGAAAGTGGTTGTTATCAGTGTGCTTCTGTTTTTGGTACAAGGTTTTTTCTTCATTTTGTATGTTGGCGGGGGAAAGCTGATCGGGTTACAGGCTACACTTCCTCCAGAATTGCCCGGGTGGTTGTTTCGAGGCTGGATCGCAGCTGTTGCCATTGGCGTTTTGCAACTGGCTTTGTCCGTTCGCATCCGTAGTTTTGCGGCTCCCGTTGGCATTGGTTTATGTATGACGTTTTTGGGTCTGGGAATGTATGTGATGAATATAGGCCTGTTTTTTCCACATTCGCTGCTAACCGCCGGAATGGGAGTGTTGAGTCAAGAGGGGCTTGGGCTGGGTTCTAGCTTTACATTTTATGCAATGAATCTGCTTTACGTCGTGGTGATTAGTGCAGGAGTGATTCATCGAATGCGAACAACCGATGTGGTAAGTTGACTAGTTACCGAAAAAGGACTTGTGATATCAAAGACGATTATTATGGACTCTACACATACGGTGGCTGCTTCGCAAAAACAAAAGCCACTTGAAGTGCTGCGGGATGCTGCGAAGCGAATGGTTACGTTAATCGAAAAAATGCAGCCAGTCTCCTAGGGAGAACCGGCTGCATTTTTTCCTTAAAGTCCTATTTCTGAAATAGATTCGTAGGGATTGCCGGGGCTATCCCTCATCAAAAGAGAAGGTGGGCGCTTTTTGTTTTGCTTCTATTCATTTATCGTAAAAATAGCGAACGAAAACCGGCAAAGTCTGCAATATACAGTGAAAAGGCTGAGGAGGGAATAAGCGGATGGAAAACAACCCAGAATTGCTGGAACTGATCAGCAGAGCGGCAGCGGGCAGCCGCAAAGCATTTGCAGACGTGTACGACTTAACCTATCGCGATGTTTGCCAAACTGTCCATTTTCTCGTGAATGACATGGCAGACAGGGACGATGTAGTACAAGAGATTTATATCCAACTGTATAAGTCCCTTTCCCGCTTTGATCCAAACCGACCTTTTCGTCCCTGGCTTATCGGACTGGTGATGCGGCAAGTAAGCGCCTATCGCACCAAGCGATGGATGTCCTTTCAACTGCTCGCCCGCGAACGGAAACACGCTTCGGAGGTTCAGCATGATTTTGCTCCCGATCTTGTCGACAAACTGGATAACCGGCATCTGCTGCAGAAGATTGACGGTCTCCCGTTCAGATTGAAGCAGATCATTGTTCTGCGCTACCTTCACGACTATTCCCAAGATGAGGTGGCCAGCATTCTGGGGGTTCCGCTAGGGACGGTTAAATCCAGGCTTCATTCTGCCTTAAAACGATTGCGCCGCAATCAACAGACTTCCACTTACGCTTGGGGAAAGGAGAATAGCCAACATGGACATTGAACGTCGTATCGGTGAAGTATTAAAGGAAGAAGCGAAATGGGTACGGGAATCTCAGGGGTTGAAAGACAGCGTTTTGAAACGGATCGAAACAGAAGGAGGAGTTGGGTTCATGAAAGGGATCTATTTGAACATGAAGAAGTACAGCATCGCCTCGTTGGCTTGCGGCATTTTGTTGTTGGGCACGACCGGATATGCGGCCACCAAGGTTTATCAGTTGTTTGACCAAGACGGTCAAGTGAGTGTTTCCTACCAGTTTGGCGAGGAATCGATCCAGACAGGTTCCGATCTGTATGAAAAATACGGCGAAAACCTGCGCAAAACCCTGAAACCGGGCACAGCCGCTCTGTTCCTCGTCAATGGCGAGGAGAATCCGGACAAACGAATTATTGGAGTGCAAAACCCGGTTAGCTATGACGACATGAGCAAGCTACAAAAGACAATCGGTGCGTTCGCGGTAATTCCTTCAGCCTTGGAAGGCCATTTCCGTTTTGTCAGCGGAACGATTGACTACAAACTGAAGGAGGAAGCACAAATTTCCAAGGAGATGTACATGGAAGCAATGAAGACTGATCAGCAGATGATCGTCAGGGAGGTGTCTCTCGATTCGGCAATTACAGGCGTTTTGACAACATACAGGGCCGACAGCGGAAAAAGCGTGATGATTCAGTTCGAAAATCTGGGCGATTCCGTCGACAAGACGGTGTATTCCAGCGATCCGGGTATAGGAGTCGAAAAACTCGACCTGAACGGCAGCGAAGCACTGTTTCATACAGAACGAGATGAGTCGGGCAAGGAATATCAGTCGATCACGTGGGTGAATGGACAAAAAATCCGAATTTCCGTTAGAACCAGCGACACCTTTTCAAAAAGCGAGCTGATGGACATTGCCAACCAGTTGAGGTAGAAACGTGACAAAATAAGCTGGCCAAAATGGCTAGCTTATTTTTGTGAGCATTTTGCAGAAATGCGATAGTCTTACTTGCATCCGCGTTAGCAGTCGCTCGCCAAAAGAAAAAGATTGCTGTATTCTTATGCTGCTTTTACAAAAGTTCAAATGAAATAACCCGAACCTTTTTCCAGCAGAGCGACAATATAGGGTGTAAGCTGCTTACTCAGGAGGGCCCTCTGAATGCAAAGTGAATATATGTACCAATTACTCACAGAAATGAAGGATGGTGATCAACAGGCGTTTCAGACGTTATATGATGCCACCTATCAGGACGTCTATCGGACAGTCTCCTTTCTGGTGGATCACCAGCAGGATCGGGAAGATGTCATGAATGAGATCTATATGCAAATGTGGACCTCGCTTGCTAACTACGATTCGAACCGACCTTTCCACTTCTGGCTACACGGCTTGGTAATCCGCCAAGTACAGAGATTTCGGGTCAAGAGCTGGCGGAGATTCCGAATTTTTGAACGCATCCGTGCCTTCACTCGGGAAGAATCTCATTGGGATCAACCTGCTGTATTGATGGATGGGACGAACCAAATGATATCGCAGGCCATCCAAAAACTGACCGACAAACAGCGAATGGTGATTATCCTCCGCTTTTATCACGACTATACGCTTGAGGAAATCGCGACATTGCTCGATATTCCACTGGGTACAGTCAAGTCCAGATATCATGCTGGCCTTCAGGCGCTTCGAAAAAAGATATGGAATCTCCCCCCAGAAAGGATGGAAAAGATCAATGACTATTGAACGCAAAATTCGTGAACATCTGCACGAAACAGCTGAAACGCTGGAGTGCCCTCCGGCCATTTCCAAACGAATCGAACAATCCTATTCTCACTATTTGCAACGAAAAAGGAGCGAAAAAACCATGAAAAAACGATTAATTGGTGGAATTGTTGCTGCTGCAATTTTGATCCCAACCGCAGCATTTGCTGCCCCTCCCCTGATTGAAATGCTTACGAGAACACCATTGACTGCTGAACAAGTCAAGGTAGATGAGGTTAGCAAAGCAACACTTGAGAAGCTGTATAGCGCGTTTCCCGAAACAAAATCCTTTGAGATTGTAGATGCAAGCAATGTTCAAGGTGAAGCAATCAACCCGAAAGACTCCACTGATTTATCCAAAATAAAAGTGAACCAAACAAGCATCATCCTGCAGGAAAAAGGGGGAACCGGTAAAAAGATTACCCTTCATATAAATGCGGGTACGGGTGAGATTGAACACGTGGATCAAGAGAATTGGGAGCCTAAGGAGAAGCCGCTCATTTCATTAACCGATCAGGAAATCAAGGCGAAGGTAGATAATCTCATTGAAAAAATGTATGGTAGCGTCAATGCGTACGAGTTTGCTATGGAACAAATGGAGAACCCAGATCAAAAAGTATTGATGTTGAATTACATCATAAAGGGAGCAGAAAAACCGTTCTACCAAGTATTTGTTCATGACAATGCCATTAATCTTACTCGGGTAGGAGGCGAGCCTGCACCTTCACACATCAAAGTAGAAGGTTTATTCACAAGGGATGGTAAGCCTGACTATACGTATGATTCCATTTTAAACGATGATAAACTATTTTCTTTACTGCAAATTAGCCCGACGGAATTAAAAGAAGAATTAGCAAAAGGCCAATCTGTTGCGGATATTGCAGCATCTAAAAATATCTCTAAACAACAAGTGCTTGAGGTGATTGCAAATACACAGGTTGAAAAACAGCTGGAAGCTGAACAAAATGGAGTGGTTCCTAAAAGTAATCGCTCAAAGGAACAATTGTTAAAAGATATTGAACCAAAGCTATTGCTAATCCTTGATCACAAAAATGAAACACCATCGAATTGACGATGTGAACAAATTATCAAATCCCCCACCAGACGTGGGGGATTTTTGCCCAGAACCATACTCCTGTCCATGATGAGGGTGTAGACGGGTACTTTTCGTATTTGGAGGGACTGTAAAATATTCTGTGTAAACTCTCAAAACCTATGACAATAAGAGAAGGATGGTTTGAGAGGATGACACCCATGGCGAGATTTAGTAAGGAACAAGTGAAGGCGTTTGTGAAGGAAAACAACCTCAAGACGATGGACGATGTGCAGTCGGCACTGAAGGAACTGTTTGCAGAAACGTTGCAGTCGCATGCTAGAGGCGGAGCTTGACACGGAACTCGGCTATGAAAAGCACGATGTGAAGCGAAAGAAAACAACAAACAGCCGTAACGGGAAGACAAAGAAGACGGTGATAAGCGAATACGGCGAGGTGGAGATCGCGGTGCCACGTGACCGTAATGGCGAATTTGAGCCCGTTATCGTGAAAAAGCATCAGTCTACCGTTACCGGCATGGAGGACCAAATCATCGCCATGTATGCCAAAGGTGTAAACACACGGGATATCCAGGACCATCTGAACCATCTGTATGGAATTGACGTTTCTCCTACCATGATCTCCAATGTGACGAATAAGATCGTGCCACTCATCAAAGAATGGCAGAACCGACCGCTACAAAGCATCTATGCGGTTGTATTTATGGACGCCATTCCCTACAAAGTCAAGCAAGACGGTGCTATTGTGAACAAAGCGGCTGATATGGTCATTGGCATTGATTTGGACGGCAACAAGGACGTATTAGGCATGTGGATTGGAGAGAATGAATCCGCAAAGTTCTGGCTGAGCGTACTGAACGACTTACGGAACCGTGGGGTTCAGGATATTCTCATCACCTGCGTGGATAACCTAACGGGCTTCTCTCAGGCGATCTCTGCCTGCTATCCGCATACGGAGATTCAAAAGTGCATCATTCATCAAATCCGCAACTCGACCCGTTATGTTTCTTACAAGGATCTCAAGAAAGTAACGGCGGATTTAAAGCCAATCTTAGCTGACGTGACGATAATAAACGTTCTGTTAATGTGCGTCTGAATGATCGATTGCATTTTTTGCATATGATGGATCACATTGGTAACTGCTTACCAAGGAAACTATCACTATTTCCTGGGCGGTATGATATCATAAAAAAACTTGAAAGGAATTTTTTGGGGGCTCGAGTCTGCATATTGACTCATGCCTAATTCAGTATTATTCTTAAAAACGAGAATAGCCGAATAAAATCTTCATCTAATTAATAGGGTAAATTCATTAGTGATCTGATATGGTCAAAATCCAGTTTTTCTTGTCAACTCAATTCTTTGAAGAAAGTGACAATGATATTCTAGAACAAGATGAGTGGATCGGACTTAAGAACGAAAACCAATGTTTTACCAATTAGAGGAGGATATTTTGGTGAAATTTACGAAAAATAGCTTTTTTCAACGATTGGAACAGCATAAATTAATTGCGGTCTTGAATGACCCTTCACAAATTGAAAAAGTGATAAAGTATAAACAGAATATTAGTGCTGCTACATTAATGACGGGAAACATCTTAACGGTTAAAAGGTATATAGATTTACTGCACAAAGAAGGGATTCCAGTCATCCTGCATATTGAGAAAATAGAAGGTTTAAAAGCAGATCATTACGGGATTGATTTTACTACTGAGTATCTAAAACCTTTTGCGATCTTAACGACGAAAAAAAACGTAATGAAACAGGCGAAATCAAAAGGAGCTTTCGTCATACAGATGGTGTTTTTATTCGATACCCTCAATTATCAAAACGTATTAGATAGTTTGGATGATATTAACGCCGATATGCTTGAAATCATGCCTTGCAGAGCTACTGACCTGATAGCGGAAATTGTCAGGTTATCTCCAATACCTATTGTTACAGGCGGATTACTGACTGATTTCCGATATGTAAAAGAAGCACTATCGACAGGTGTTGCTTCGTTAGCTACATCAAACAAAGAAATTTGGAAACGAGGCGTGTCTGAATTCCAACATGGATGATGCCATACATGTAAAGGGTTTATGCCAATAGGATTAACAAATCCCTTACAAGCAGTTAATAGCAGATTAATACTTTTCATCTATTATGAAAATGCAAAGTGAATAGATAGTTGGCAACCGTAAGAGATGCCGTAAATACCTTGGTTTACTAAGGTTATTTACGGTTTTTTTGACTTTATTTTAAAGAGGAGTTGGTTCAAAATATTGAAAATTCAATTATACACATGATAAAAAACACTAAGATTTGGAGGGGAACAACATTGAAAAAATTATCGGCGATCTTTCTGGCTGTAGCATTATCTTTTTCAGTAGCCGCTTGCTCATCAACAAAGGAAGCAGCTACTGGAGTAAAAGAAAAAATTGAATTGAATTATTGGTTTGCGTATGGTGGTCCAATAGAAGAAGCAAACAAAGGTTTAGTTGAAAAATTCAACAATTCCCAAGACGCCATTCATGTAACAGCGACAAATCAAGGTTCTTATGCTGATGTAAATTCAAAAGTGCAGGCATCTATTGCTGGAGGTAATACTCCTGACATATTTGTGGCTCAAAATATAATGATGGAAACTTTCGCGAAAGAAGGAATGACCGAGAGTTTAACTCCATTCGTCAAAGCTGATTCTGAAGAAGTCAAAATGGATGACTTTATACCAGGCCTGCTTGGCAATTCCTATGTGGGTGATCAAATATACGGTCTGCCATACTTAGTAAGTACACCATTATTGTATGTGAACAAAACAATGCTTGATAAAGCAGGAATTGATGTTAGCCAGTTGGAAACGTGGGAAGGTTTCTCTCAGGCAGCAAGAAAACTTTCGACAGATGGCGTCAAAGCTGTTTCCATGGAATGGGATGTCTGGTTCTTTGAGGCATTTATCGCTCAAGCTGGTGGAAGCATGGTAAATAAAGATGGCACAAAATATACTTTCAATGAAAAACCGGGTGTTGAAGCGGCTAATTTTATAAGAGATCTCGTCAATGATGGAGCGTGGAAAGTTCCAGTTGGCGATAATGCAGGGATGTTGCATTTCAGGATTTTGCAAGTCAAAAGTCTGCTTTCCGGTTTGCTTCCACAGCCAATTTAACGAAAATGATGAAAGCAGCGGAAGAAAATGGATTTGAACTAGCTGCACTCATGTTGCCTAAACATGTAAAGCAAGCTGTTAATACTGGTGGCAGCAATATCGTTATGATGGCTGGTCTGAATGAAGAAAAGAAAAAAGCAGCCTGGGAATTTATTAAATTTATGACAGGCACCGAGCAAAACCTTTATGCAAGTAAGGTTACCGGCTATTTGCCAACGCGTTATTCGTCTATTGAATCCGATGAAAGAAAAAAACTTCATGCAGAACAACCAATGTATAAAGTTGCCGTTGATCAATTACAGTATGCTCAACCTCGTCCAATGGTCCCTGGTTATAACGAAATTGAAAAGAAGGTTTATCCACAGGAAGTGGAGAGACTGATCCTTGATCCCTCTATCGACACGAAACAAGGATTAGATAGAGCGGTAGAAAGAAGCAATGCACTCATAAAAAACAAATAAACGATATCCACACATAAAATGCGATCATTGCGTGAGAATCTTTGTCTCACGGACATAGATTCTACGCAATGATCATCAACAAGATAGTATCAATGGGAAGGGGTGTAAAAATGGCAGGGATAAAAATGAAAAATGTATCAAAAGCCTACCAGAATACAAATGAGAGAGAGCCACAAAGAATACAAATATTTAAGAAGAAAACAAAAGAAAATACAAGGAATGTACAGGTGATTGACAAGATAAACCTGGATATAAAAGATGGATCATTCACGGTATTGGTAGGACCTTCCGGGTGTGGAAAGTCTACCATGCTTCGGATGATTGCGGGCTTGGAAGATATCACAGAAGGTGAAGTGTGGATCGGAGATAAATTAGTTAATCATATGTCACCCGGTGATAGAAATATTTCTATGGTGTTCCAAAATTACGCTTTATACCCCACCATGACTGTGAGGCAAAATATTGAATTCGGCCTAGAAAATATAAAGGTACCAAAAGCGGAAAGAGACCGACTGGTCAACGATGTTGCCGAAACAGTAGGCCTAATGGAATACATGGATACGAAACCAGGCAAACTCTCAGGAGGTCAAAGACAACGTGTTGCATTAGCCAGAGCAATTGTGAAAAGGCCCGATGTATATATTTTTGATGAACCGCTCTCGAACTTGGATGCAAAATTAAGAGCAGAAATGCGGACGGAACTGATTCAAATGCATGAAATACTGAAGACCACTTTTATTTATGTTACACATGATCAAGTTGAAGCCATGTCGATGGCTGACGAAATTGTTTTGATGAACAAAGGGAAAATTATGCAGGTAGGCTCCCCTGTAGAGATATACGATGATCCAAAGAATATTTTTGTAGCCCAATTTATGGGGACACCTTCGATGAATGTGATGCCGATTGGCGAATTATTCAATCGATTGGAACCGCAGTTCCAACATGTATCCTATTTTGGCTTTCGACCCGAGAAAGGTATTTTATTAGGTCGTTCAATCTCTCACCTCTATGAAATTGAGATTGCCAGCAAAATTGTAACGAGAGAAATCCTCGGTGCAGAAACAATCTATAAGATTGAAAATAAATATGGAGCACAACATATTAAAACTTCCGAGACTTATTATTCTGTAGGAGAAGAGGTGAATCTTTGTTTATCACCCGAATCCTTGTATTACTTTGATCACGATGAACGAAGAGTGTACGCTGACATTGACGGACTAAAGGCGGTCAAATGATGAGAAAGCAACACATAACGCCATATATTTTCATAGCACCCGCCACTGTCGTATTCATCGTATTTTATATATACCCATTAGTGTATATGGGCTATTTAAGTTTTCACAGTTGGAATTTTATCCGTGCGGAAAAGCCATTTGTAGGATTAGAGAATTACATCAGTATATTTTCTGATTCGATGTTCTATGAAACGGTATGGAATACGTTAAAGTATGCATGTATTACCGTTGCCCTGATCGTAATCATTGCCATACCTTTGGCCATTTGGATAAACCAAAAAGGCAGAATCTTTACGGCTACCCAAGGAGCAGTATTTAGCCCGCATATTATCTCCTTGGTGTCCGTTTCGATGGTATGGATGTGGATCATGGATGTGGATTATGGACTGCTCAATTGGGTTGTTTCTTTATTTGGAATCAAGTCTGTCGGCTGGTTAACGAATCCGAATGTGGCGATGTATTCGTTGATTTTTGTCTCTGTCTGGAAAAACTTGGGTTACTATACCTTAATTATTATTGCTGCTTTGCAGAGCATACCAAAAGACCTCTATGAGGCAGCAGCTATAGATAAAGCCTCCAAATGGAGGGTATTCAGTAAAATTACTTTTCCAATGTTAACACCAACGATCTTTTTTATTTCGATCATTGCTTTGATCAATTCAATCCAGGTTTTTGAAACCATTGATATTATGACGGGAGGTGGTCCAATCAATTCCACTACTACCTTGGTCTATTACCTATACGATGAAGGATTTAAGCATTTTCATTTAGGAACAGCTTCTGCAGCTGGAATGGTGTTATTGTTCATTTTAATGTTGCTTACGATTTTATACTTTAAAGTGTTGAGTAAGAGAGTTCATTATCAATAGAGAGTCCAAGCATTTTTATCATGAGATGAGGAGGCAATGGATGAGTATCCAAAAAATACTTACGAGAATTGCTTTGGTGGCGGTGATCATATTTTTCGCATTTCCGTTTGTTTGGTTGGTTTCATCGAGTTTAAAAACGGTAGTGGAAACATTGTCCATTCCACCAACTCTGGTTCCAAAAAATTTACAATGGAATAACTTTGTTATCGCTTGGAATTCAGGCCCATTTCTCAAATACTTAATCAACAGTATTCTCGTAACCTTCGGAGTGCTGGTGCTTCAAATCATTACCGTTGTCCCAGCAGCTTATGCATTTGCTCGATACGAATTTGCCGGAAAGAAAATCTTTTGGGCGATTACCTTAATTACGTTAATGATTCCGTCGCAATTAATCTTTTTACCCGTATTTTTGCAGTTGAGCAGCTGGGGAATATTAGATAGTTTATGGGGTTTAATTTTGCCTTTTGCCGCGGGGGCATTCGGTATTTTCATGTTGAGACAGACTTTTATGCAAGTGCCAAATGAAATACTGGATGCTGCAAGATTGGATAAAGCATCAGAATTGAAAATTATTTGGAAAATCATGATGCCACTTTCAAAACCAACGATTATTACAATGTTGTTATTTACTTTTGTTTCCAGATGGAATGATTATTTCTGGCCTTTAGTCATGACGACGAAAGAAAATGCGAGAACACTTCCAGTTGGGGTTGCCATGCTCCGTACATCCGAGACTGGGGTGGATTGGAATATTGCATTGGCTGCAAATGTCATCCTTGTTATTCCCATCTTAATTGTTTATTTCTTTGCACAAAAGAGAATCATCCAAGCGTTTACCTACACAGGTGTTAAATAAAATGAATGAGATACGAGGAGGAATTCGGATGAAAATAGCAGTCATGGGGGATTTGCACTATCCTAGCAGACATGGAGTAACCAAAAGATTAGAAGAACATGTAATCGAGAGCAGAGACTCTTTTTATTCCAACTATCTCAAGTCTTTCTTTAAGCAGGAAGCCGATATATACGTATCGGTTGGTGACTTGACGAACTTTGGTACAAAAGACGAGTTTGAAGAAGTATATGAATACATTCGCAGCTATAACAAACCCTTTTACCAAACTCTTGGAAATCACGATCTGTATAGTATGCCCCGTCGTGAAGTATTGGAATTAACCAAGATGAACGGGAATTTTGTCATGGAAGAAGAAGTTGTTTTACTATTCTTGGAAACAGCAAGAGAATTGGACAGAGGTAATTTTGATGGTTGGGTAACGAATGAGCAGTTAGAATGGTTGGAAAAAGTAATTGATGGTTCTGGGGAAAAAACAATGATCGTCTTTGCCCATCATCCAGTCTATGATACGACTGCACGCTCCAATAAAAACATGCTCTCGGTCCATCCTTCCATTGATTTGTGGTCAGTCCTGAATAAGAAAAAAGGAAAGGGTATTTACGTTAACGGGCATACACATACAGACTCTATTGTAGAAAAAGAGAATTGGACATTTGTTCAAATCTCAGCAGTTTTAGACGATCAAAGTGTTCGAATTCTGGAACTTGATCATGATCAAGTTTCTGTTAGTGCAATTGATGTATCAGATGATGAGTCTATTGAGCTAGCAACGACGATTGGTAATGGCATTGAAAGATTTACTCTGTTTCCTCAAGGTGTTTGTACAACTTTAAATCGCAATAAATCAATCAAGATACGATAAACCAGAGAGACGAAGTTACTTGAGAGGAGTATTAACTTGAAAAGAATCGCAATTGATATGGACGAGGTAATGGCTGATACGGTTCATAAAAGCTTGCTTGTATTTAATGAAAGATTTAATAAGCATGTAACAAGAGAGGATTTGAAAGGAACGAAGCTCGTTCATTTATTTCCAGATCTAAAGGAAGAGATTTATGAAATGCATAACCAACCGGATTTTTTTCGGGATTTGCCCGTTATAGAAAATTGCCGAGAAACCATTTTAGAGTTAAGCGAACACTATGAAATTATGATTGCCACAGCAGCAATGGAGGTACCAGGATCATTTCAAGCGAAATATGAATGGTTAAAAGAGAACTTTGATTTCTTAAATGATAACTATTTTGTCTTTTGCGGTAATAAAAGTGTTATTCAGGCAGACTATTTAATAGACGATAACATCTATCAACTCGAAAGCTTTAAGAATCAAGGAATTCTTTATACGGCGCCACATAATATCGATGTAGAATATGATGTCCGATGTAATAATTGGTTGGAAATAAAGAAGTATTTCATGGATAGTTTAGCTCATGTATAGTCTATTCATTTCATAGACGAAATCCATAAATCAACCCCGGTAATTGAAAGCCAAAGCTATCTTCCTGGTGGAGTCTGTCAAGAATTTTATTAAATCTAAAACGATGCACTCTGTATCGGGCTTGACAAGGAGGCTCTAGCGGGCGTGATTTATGGCGATTAAGCGATGAGAGTGAGCTAGCATCGCAAGGTAACCCAGACTGTCATGCCCGCCCCTCCATGTAAAGCCTTCGATGTAACTTTTCATTTCTTAAAAACCCATTTACACAAAATAATTTACAATCCCTCCTTTTACGGAATTGGGAACTCTTTTTCCATCCTTGGGGTTCTCATCGATCAGACCAATCATCTGCAATTTTTCCCATACTAACTCTGTTTTTTAAGAAGATTTTCAATAAATGTGTGCACAAAATCTCTGCCTTCTTCCACCAGATCGAAATCTTCATCAGGCAAACACCAATCATACACCCAGCCACGCATGCATCGAATGATTATTTTTGCCAGCCGATCGGCAGATAGATCACTTCTAAATTCACCCGTCAGTTGCCCTTCCTTAATGATCGTTTCCGTTATTTTGTAAATAGATCGATTTTCACTGGCAATAAAAGAATGATCTGCCTTCCCAAGCTGACTGCTGTAAGTAACTTTAATCATATCCCTGCCTATTCCTTTGGCAGTGTAGGAAAATAGCTCCTGGCAAAACAAAATCAGTTTGTCGACAAAAGAAATGTTGCTTGGCATCTTGTTGTAAAAACGAAGGTAATGCTCATCGAACATTAGAAACTGCTCGATAATGACTTGATCTTTTGATTTGAAATGCGTGTAAAATGCCCCCTTGGAAGTTCCTGCTTTCGCTACGATTTCATCAACGGATACCGCATCATAACCTTTTTTGGAGAACAATTCCATCGCAGTGAGAAATAATGTTTCCTTCGTCTGTAATGCTTGTTTTTGACGAGCTGTGAGTTTTTTTTCTTCCACCGTAGTATCTCCAATCCCAAGTAGTTATCAGATAATTATAAAAATATTGACAACTAAAAAACACGGCTGTAAAATGACCGTAGTCGGTGACTGTAGTATGTGACTTTGGTCGATTATTGAAAGGAATTATAGCATAGGATATAAATTTATTCAATCCAATGAAAATTCCGAATATGAAATTCAGTGAAAGGGGACAGCTGTTGTGAATCATGATGTCGTCATTGTTTCGGGTATTCGGACACCTTTTGGAAAGTTTGGTGGTTCTTTGAAAGATAGTTCAACGATTGACCTAAGTGCGATTGTCATGGACAGTGTCCTGAAAAAAGCCGGCATCTCTCATCAAACGGTGCAAGAGGTGAATTGGGGCGTCTGTTCACAAGCCGAAGCAGACGAAGTATTAGCACCGGTTATCGCGAGGCAAGCCTTATTAAAAGCTGGACTCCCTGACACCACAATATCAATGACCATCGATCAAGCATGTTGCTCCGGCATGGCTGCGGTAAAACATAGTTATCTATCTGTCAGGAGAGGGGATGTGACCGTTAGCCTGGGGGGCGGAGCAGAGGTAATGAGCAGAACTCCCATGGTGATTCGGCCGCTTCGTTGGGGAAACCGCTTGGGAGATGTAGTCATTCGCGATCCCGCGGATGGTTTGCGTTACTTCGATTACAATCTGGTATCCTTGGATGCTGCGGAAGTCGCCATGGAATACGGTATTTCCAGAGAGGAGCAAGACGAATGGGCATACCGAAGCCAACAAAATTGGCTGAAAGCTTTCAAAGAAAAGAAGTTTGAGGATGAGATCGTTCCCATAACGACTTTGACAGACAAAAGGGTATTTGCGGTTGATGAATTTCCCAGACCTGATACAACAATTGAGAAATTGGCAGCGCTCCCAACTGTTTTTGGCAGCCCCTCGATAACAGCGGGAAATGCTCCGGGGCTAAACGATGGTGCGGCTGTCTTACTGTTGATGAATAGAAAGGAAGTGGAAAAACGTCAACTCAAGTCCCTGGCTACCATTGTCTGTACAGCAAGCGTAGCAACTGCGCCGCGACAAATTGCTTCGGTTCCGGCGCTGGCAATCCAGAAGGCTCTCTGCCAATCGAAGTTATCCATTGATGACATGAAACTATTTGAAATAAACGAGGCGTTTTCAGCCGTTCCCTTGGTGAGCAGTCTCATTTTGGGAGGAGAGAATCGCGAACGTATGTTACAGATCAGAGAAAGAGTAAATGTGAATGGCGGAGCGATTGCAATCGGTCATCCAGTGGGTGCAAGCGGGGCGCGAATTTTGCTGACCCTCATTCATGAATTAAGGAGACGGGGAGGAGGCTATGGAGTTGCCAGTATCTGTGGCGGATTGGCTCAAGCGGAAGCAATCATTGTAAAGGTTGATGACTAGAAAGGGTTCGAATTTTACGTATCGATTATTTTTGTCGTGATGTTTTGGAAGCAAGGCGTGACCGGCTTGTTTTACGGTGCAGCATGAATGAGAAGATCAAAGCCAAGCAAGCACCGTGATTTTGTTCAATTAGGAGGAACAGGGCGATGAAGACAATCTTTGAAGGGATAAAGGTATTGGATCTTACCAACAATATTGCAGGTCCATATTCAACGGCAATGCTAGCGGATTACGGAGCCGAAGTCATTAAGGTGGAAAAACCGAATGGTGGAGATGACAGCAGAGCATGGGCTCCATTGGTAGATGGCGTCAGCGCTTATTATCTTTGGCATAATCGTGGCAAAAAGTCGATTGTACTTGATTTCAAATCGGATGCTGATTTGGAGATTATCAGGAAGCTAGTAAAGCAAATGGATGTTGTGGTGGAGAGTTTTCGGCCAGGTATTATGGATAAATATCGTCTTGGGTATCAAGACCTCGCAAAGATCAATCCAAAAATTATTCTCTGTTCGATTTCAGCCTTTGGCCAAACAGGTCCGTATCGGAATTTGCCTGGCTACGACTTAATCGCGCAAGCCATGAGCGGTGTCATGGACGTTACTGGAGAGGCTGATGGTCCTCCTCAAAAATTAGGCCCATCGATTGCGGATTATTCCGGCGGATTTAATGCCTTTGGAGCGATCTCAGCTGCGCTGTTTTATCGGGAGAGGACTGGTCTGGGCCAACATATTGATGTCTCTCTTCTGGAATGCATTATTGCGGCGAATGATTACTGTGAGCCAGCGTTCATGGGGCGGCCTGTCACTCGCAATGGAAACCATCATTCCATGCTGGCTCCTTATGGTGTGTTTAATGGAAAGGATGGAAGTATCGTCATTGGAGTGCTAAATCCCAAGCTATGGGACACTTTTACAACGATTATTGGCAAGCCGGAATTAGCAACCGATCCGCGTTTTGTCACGGCCAGTGACCGTATTGATCATTTGCCGGAGGTGATTGAAATCATTGAGGAATGGTTGTGCACACTTGATCAGATCGACGACGGAGAAAAGCTGCTCAAGGAAAATGGGATACCATGCGCAAAAGTGTTGCGTCCGATTGATCTTAAAACAGATCCGCATCTTCTCGAGCGTGGAACGGTAACCGAGTTACAACTGCCCGATTCCAACAAGAAGTTAACCACAAGAGGTGTTCACATCAAGTTCTCCAAAACGCCGGGCAAATTAGGCATTCCTCCTAAACTGGGTGAACATCAGCAAGAAATATTCGAAAGATTCAATATAGCGAAAAAGTAAGGTGATGCACAGAAAGGAGAGATTGCAGATGCATCTGTTGGGCAAAGTGGCTCTGGTGACCGGTGGAGCAAGTGGAATCGGGGTGGGAATCTGTAAGAAGTTGGCTGAAAAAGGGGCAAAAGTAGTCGTCAATTACATCGGGGATTCCTATGAAGAAAAGGCGAAAAATTTGGTGCAGGAAATTCGAGCCAACGGGGGCGATGCGATCTGGATAAGCGGCGATGTTACCAACCAAACGCATGTGGAGCAAATGATAAACAGTACACTTGAGCAATACGGGAAAATAGATATTCTCGTGAACAATGCGGGAATTACGATTGATGGGCTGACGCAGAACCTGGAGACAGAAGACTTTATCAAGGTATTATCGGTTAATCTGGTTGGTCCGTTTCTTACCATGAAGTTGGCATTGCCCCATATGATTGCCAACAAATTTGGCAGGATTATTAATATTTCCTCCGTTGCCGCCCTTATAGGATTGCGAGGGGCTCCCGCTTACGCAGCATCGAAAGCAGGTTTGATCGGATTGTCCAAAACAACAGCCAGGGAAGTAGCGAGGAAAGGGATTACCGTAAATGTTATTTGTCCCGGTTACATCAATGCTGGAATGACAGAAAGGGTTGCGCAGGAATATCTCGATTCGATGACACCGCTTATTCCCATGGGGATATTCGGGGAGCCGGAGGATATCGGGGGCGGAGTAGTTTTTCTTGCTTCCGATGAAGCGAAATTGATTACCGGAGAAGTGATTCGGATCGATGGCGGGATCGCAATGTAATGAGAAAGGCGTATGAAATCTTAGCAGACAAAAGAAAATGGGGGGTATCTATGGGAGGAACGGAAATCAGCAAGCGGAAAAGGTATCTGATTTTGGTCCTTTTATTCCTTGGCTGGTTATTAGGAAACATAGACCGTCTCATCATAAATGTCGCCGTTTTGTCTATCGGGGAAGATCTGCAGTTAAATGCCTCCGAGACTGGTCTGGTAATCAGCAGCTTCTTCGCAGGCTACGCGCTTATGCAAATTCCTGGCGGGTTGTTAACGGATCGATACGGTTTTCGGAAAATTATGATCATAGCTGTCGTGACGTGGTCGCTCTTTACCTCCCTAACCGCTGTCGCTTGGTCCTTTACATCGATAATCGTCATCCGCTTTTTGTTTGGAATTGGTGAAGGCAGCTTGGGCTCGGCCAGCGCAAAAACCATTTCCGTTTTCTTTCCGCAGTCCGAACGAGGCAGGGCGATGTCGATTGTACTTTTAACAGGCAGCATAGCTGGAATCATAACGCCGATATTGGCTGCGTCGATGATCACGTTTGTAGGCTGGCGAATGACGTTTGCGATTATCGGGTCCATTGGAATCATTGTCGCCTTGTTGTATTGGATTCATCTGAAAATGCCAGCTACAGCGCAGCAAACGCCTCCATCTCCAACATCTTCTGCCGGACAGCGGGTGCCCTATGCACAAATACTGAAAATGCCATTGATTTGGAAGTTGTTCGTTGCGACTTTCGGGATCTATGTCGTAAATTGGGGACTCATATCTTGGATGCCAACCTATTTAGTTAAAGTTCGGCATCTCGATCTGATGTCGATGGGATTTGCTTCGATGATCCCGGCAGCAGCAGGAATTTTGAGCGTATTGTTGACCGGTTACATTGTCGATAAATTGTCCTCTAAGCGCCACAGGCAATTGGCTATTCTCTGCACGATTGTTGCGGCTGTTCTTCTCTTCCAGATGTTTCATGCATCAAGCGTTGCTGCTTTTATCGTGTACCAAACAATCACCATCTTCTTCACCTCGTTTGTAACCATCCTCTTGGGCGCATATCCTGTGAAAAAATTTGCAACGCACATTATTGGTTCCGTGCAGGGAGTCATCAATTTCGGCGCACAGCTTGCCGGTTTGATCACTCCGATGGCTATCGGTTTCATCGTGGACGCTTTTCACGGTTCGTTTGAGATGGCTTTCTGGTTTATGATTGCGTTCGACTTGATTTGCATGTTGTCATTCCTCATTCTCCGTGATGACAAAGGAGAGTTGCTTGAAAGTAATGGTGAAGTGAAAACCACGATTCTACAGTAGGACAACATATTCGGGAGGGATAAAAATGTATACGACATATGATCATGAATGGAAAGGGTTAACATTTAGGATCGCAGAATGGACGGGGGGAAGTCCAACAATTGTTGGAATACACGGCTTGGCAGGTAATCACAAACATTTTACGGCATTGGCCAATGAATTATCTCCTGAATATCGAGTCTTAGCCTATGATGTCAGAGGCAGGGGCAATAGTTCGCGAGCCGAACAGGATTCATCCATTTTATTGCATGCAGAAGACACGATTGAGTTAATAGAATCTTTGGGAATCAAATCTCCCATATTAATCGGCCATTCAATGGGGGCATTTATTGCAGCAATTGTCGCAAGCAAATATAAAAACCTTGCCGGAGTTGTTCTTGTAGACGGTGCAGGGCTGTTAACCTCTAAAGAAATCGAAATTGTAAAGCCCGCATTAGACAGATTGGGCAAATCGTTCCCTTCCAAAGAAGCATATATCCATCATTCACAAAACATATACCATGCCATGGGATTGGAATGGAATGAATATTTTGAGGAAGGCATTCTTTATGGAGTAGAGGAAGTCGATGGCCAGGTTAGATTTAAAGGTGAGCCGGAAGTGATTATGAAAGACCTTGAAAGTATTGAGCGTGATTTTGATCATAAACAGATCTGTTCATCTATTGCCTGTCCGGTTTTACTGGTGATAGCAAATGGAAAAATAGGGGGTTCGCCTGTCTATACGGAAGAATCTTACAGTAAAACAAAGGAGTATACCGCGAATTTACAATCTTATCTGTCGGATGCCAACCACTACTCCATATTGCTTGATCGACAACCAGATCTGGCTCACAGAATAAAGCAGTTTATCGCGGAAATAAGCGAATCTGATTTAAAGGGCGATCATTGACTATGGATACAGGGAAGGGTGTATACCGGCATGTCTATATCCGAGCGTCTTGAGACCTATTTTCGAGAGCATAGAGAGCGGCATCTGCAGGAGCTGTATGAATTTTTGCGCATTCCCAGCATCAGTTCATTATCCGTTCACACACCGGACATCATCTCCGCGGCGAAGTGGCTAGCGCAGCAGTTAACGTCTGTTGGATTAGAGAATGCCAGGGTGATCCCAACACAAGGTCATCCCATCGTCTATGGAGAGTGGCTCGGGGCCGCGGGAAAACCGACAATACTCATTTACGGTCACTATGATGTTCAGCCTGTAGACCCACTTGAATTGTGGGAGACGCCGCCATTTGAGCCGGCGATCAGAGACGGCAAGCTGTACGCACGTGGTGCATCAGACGATAAGGGGCAAGTGTTTATGCACATCAAAGCAATTGAAGCGATGTTGAAATGCACAGGAGAGCTTCCTGTAAACGTTAAGTTTTGCCTCGAAGGGGAAGAAGAAATCGGCAGTCCTCATATTGGCGCTTTTATCGAAGCGCATCAGGACCTGTTGGCTGCCGATGTGCTGCTGATCTCTGATACCCCTCTATGGGAAGCGGGACAACCGGCTATTTGTTACGGGTTAAAGGGTTTATGTGGGCTCCAGGTAGATGTGCGTGGACCAAGTGAAGATCTGCACTCCGGTTTGTACGGTGGAATGATTCACAATCCTTTGCATGCCTTGGCACATTTGTTGTCAACATTATTTGAGCCCGACGGCAGAATTGCGATTGCAGGCTTTTACGATCAGGTGAAGCCGATTACAGAAGCGGAGAAGGCTGAGTTTGGCTGCATTCCTTATGACGAGACGGCGGTGCGCGATGAACTGGGTGTTCCCTGTCTGTTCGGCGAACAAGGATACACCGTTTTGGAGCGCAACTGGGCCCGGCCCACACTTGATATAAACGGGATGTGGGGTGGTTTTCAAGGAGAAGGTACAAAAACGGTTATCCCTGCCGAAGCGCATGCGAAAATCACCTGTCGCTTGGTAAATGATCAGGATCCTGAGGAGATTTTAATGTTAGTGGAGAGACATCTGCACCAACATACACCAGCGGGAATTGCGTTATCGACGACAGGAATGAACAGCGCAGCCAAGCCGTACGTCAGTTCCATCGATCATCCGGCGATTCAAGCAGCTGCAAGGTCCTACCAATCGACATACGGTGTGCGGCCGATTTATACACGAATGGGAGCGTCTATCCCGGCAGCTGAAATCTTCTTTCGACTGCTTCATCTTCCTATCGTTCTTTTAGGCTTTGGATTGCCAGATGAAAACTGTCATGCTCCAAACGAACATTTTCATCTGCAAAACTTCGAAACAGGATTACAGACCATTTGTTGTTATTACAAGGAAATCTCCACGATAAGAAGTTTATAATGAACGGCCGGCGGTGAAGATTCAGGAGCGAATGGAACAGCCTGTGAACTACTCTCCACTTAGGCTAACGCCATGAAGTGGGAGCTTCTCAAATCCACGACGAAAGTAACCTTTCGTCTCCTCGAGCGTTACTTCGGGTAGTCCCTACCCTAGATGTCCGACGTTTCGGAGTTCTTTTGTTACCTTGGATATTTTACGCATGGAAGGATAAGCTTGGTTTTCGCATTTTGTTTCTCCATGCAACCCCATATATCCAGTTATCAAAGAACATCATAAGTAGATTTTACCAAAGTGTCGGACAACTGAACAGGCAAAAGCCTGTCCTTGTCCAAAGTCGATTCATCCCCCACTTACAACCAAACGCTGTAAGGTTTTAGAAGTGGGAGACTTCTCGACCTATAAGTTAAACACGAGTAGCAGCGTGTTTAAAAGCTGTTCTTGCACAATTTTTAAATGGTATGTGACAGAACCTTCTGACGGACTGTTTACCACTGCCCCATCAATCGCGCTTAACCCTTGCTGGGGTATTCACCATCTAAACAAATGATAAAATTTTGGGCGATAAAAGGTTGCAAGTTGTTATGCGGCTGAGAGCCACCCGTTACATTGAGCGCAACTGGAGACATTTGCACATTGGGTGTCGGATCATACAGGTTAGGAGCATCGGAAAAAGGGTCTGGCTGCGGTGGTGTTGCCCAGTTTCTACCGGTCGGATCGCTCGAATTGCCTTCACCAATAACTGCTTGTGGTATATGTGTGTGTGCAGGGATTTGTGTGCTAGTAAGCGTCACAGTTGAGCTCCCTACTTTGCTGCCAACTGTACGCGGGGTCAAGCCTTGTCCTTGCCCTTGATGCATGGTAGCACTGCCCATCAGATTCGGCAAGGCAAAGGTCGTTTTGCCGTCCCCGCCATATTGTGTGTTAATAATGGAGTAAAGCGCTGTGTATTGCTGGATATGCAGCAATTGACCATCGCAAAGCGCCCACCCTTTAGGCGCGAAGTTTCCTGCAAAAATGCGGATTTCACCAAGATATGCGTCTGCCATATGTATACCCTCCTTTTTTAATTTCTGCTTGGGTAGATCCCTTGAATTGCAATTGCATAGTTCAGCACCAGATACGGCTGCATGTTGTTATGAGGTTGGCTGCCGCCAGCTGTGCCAATTGCACTTTGATTCATTTGGACCATGGTTGCTGCCGGGCCATATATGTTTTCCGCTGCAGCCCAGGCATTGTTGAGCGGTGAAGGGGACGTAGCTGCGTTTGAAGAAGCAGATACTTGATGTGTGTGCTGAGGCATTTCATTTATCGTCAAGGTATGGTTGGCCTCGCCAGCAGATGTACCCCGCGGAAAGGAAGGGCTCACGTGAATCGGCACGCGGCCACGGTAATCAGGCAAAGCAAAGGTAGTAACACCATTTCCTCCGTAAACATTCCCCAACAAGGAATAGAGTGCCTGATACTGCGTGGTTTGCAGGATCTGCCCTTCACAAAACATCCATCCCCTTGGCGCATAATGATTGGCAAACAGACGAATTTCGCCCAAAAACGGTTCAGACATTGTTAAAAACCTCCTTTTAATTTATGGATCGTTGGCGCCTATTGTTGGGGTGGATAGTATCCGTATATTGAAATGATAAATGAGATCGTGGTGGTGGGCATCATGTTGTCGTGCGGCTGGCCGCTTCCGACCGGTGCGAGGAGTTGACCGGACATGTTGGTCGTAGCTCCAGTAGAGTAGGCCATCATTAGGTTTTTCCCCCAGATGGAGTTGGCCGGAGTATGACCGGTTTCTAAAGTAGAGGTTGCATTTGCGATATGGGTGTGCTGAGGTAATTGATTGGAAACCAAAGTAACGGTTTCCGTTCCATTTTTTGAAGCCAGAGGGTAGGAAGTGCTTGGATGAATGGCAATTCTCCCGCGCAAATCAGGCAAGGCAAACGTTGTTTTTCCGTCGCCGCCATACGTTGTGCTAAGCAGTGCATACAATGCTTCATACTCGCTGATGTTCAGCAATTGACCATTGCATAGTGCCCAGCCCTGTGGTGCATAATTGCCCGCAAACATGCGAATTTCTCCCAGGTAGGATTCACTCATTGGGGTCACCTCTTGATATTTATTTAGAAGGTTCCTTCACCAGATGGTGTTGGAGTCCATTCCATGCTGATATGGAGCCCTAAGCTGCCGATTGCGCGAAAGCCGAGACGTTCATACAACTGCATCGCACGGTTGGTCGGCAATACGCTAAGAAGAAGTGGATGCAATGAGGCTGCTGCTTCATTCTGAAGTTCCCGAATAAGCGTGGTGCCAATGCCCATGCCGCGATAGTCAGGCAGAATCGTGATGTCCACGAGTATGACAGCCGTATCGCTGCGTGCAACAATAATTCTTCCAATCGGAATATTTTGATAACAAAGCAAAATATGCTCGGCATCAGGGTATTGCATCGCATAGGAATGCTTCTGTGCCCGCCACTGTAACTGCAAGAATTGCTGTTGCATCACCTCATCCCACCCCCAGGCTGCAAGCTCGTCCAAGCGGGTGCTCGAATAAAGCTGAAACAAAAAGACTTCGTCCGTTTCTGTCACTGCTCGTTTTTGAATCATTGCTTCTTCCTTTCAGACTGGTCAATTATTTGTATACGAGGGTTTTCCGAAAAATATCGATAAATGAATTTTTTGGTAGATAAAAATTGAAATGATATATTGATTGGTAATATGATAGAGCTATCAAATATCAATTTCTGCCAGGGAGAACGCACAAAGGTGAGGGGAAATCGGTAATGGCATAAACTGCCGTTTCAAGAAGGTGGTAACAAAACGGTGTTGTTCGTAGATGAGAGGAAAGGAGAGATCAGATGACATATTACTAGTTTTACAGTAACATGTACCTATTTAAAAAGGAACATATATCTGATTTTGTCGAAAAGTAAAATTCTGTGGTTTTTCATGTCGTACCTGAAACTTCATTTGGTAATAAAATTTTCCTGCCAAGGGGGGTATTATGAACGGAATATTCGGTAAATCCGGAATTGCTGCAAAGATTTTGGTCGCACTTATTTTAGTGATTTCGTCTATGAATTTGAATTTTTTTGTTTCGCGTGCATCAGCTTCAACCTGGACTCCCGTAAACCCTGGTTTTGGTACAGCAACGAATAATAAAATCGCGTATCACAATGGTACATGGTTGTTGTTTGCTGGAAACGGGGACTATGGCACGTCCTCAAACGGCACAAACTGGACGAAGGCGTCACGCCCACTGGAAGTGGTTGTAAATCAATCTCTGCATTATCAGTCAATGTGGGTTGCTATAGGTCAACTAGATGGGGTCGGAAAAATTTATACCCTCAATGATGGCTTAGATCAGCTCGATAGAAACAATTGGATTGAGCGATCTGGGCCCAACATGAAGAAATTGGTGTCTATTGCCACTAATGGGACAAATATCGTCGCGGTTGGAGACAGCGGAGGAGCGATTTACGATTCTGTAGACGGAACGAACTGGTTTGACAGGTCGTTGCCTGCGGAGGTTTCTGGGTTTAATGCTGTAACGTACGGAATGGGCAAGTTTTGGGCTGTAGGCAAAAGTTCAGACAATGCTACGTTTGTGATTTATTCTTCAATTGATGGGGAAGTTTGGACGAAAGTGGATTCTGCAAGACCTTCCAAACAGCTTTATGGCGTGGCATACGGAAATGGGAAGCTTGTGGCTGTTGGATTAAGTGGATATATTTATGTTTCTGATGACGGTGTTAGCTGGGAAGAAAAGACACCACCAGCAGGTGTAGAAACGGTATCATTTGCTACAGTTACATATGGAGATGGAAATTTTTACGTTGGTGGAACGAATGAGAAAATGCTCAGTTCGTCAGATGGTTCAGACTGGACGATTGCACATAGTGGTAGTAGCGGAAAATCAATTTCGTCCATTAAAGTTGGTAGTGGAAAAGTATTTTTGGCAGGTTCAGCAGGATTGGTTTTAATCGGGGACGCGTTTGTGCCACTTGTACCTGTACAAATGCCTACAGCCAGCCCGGCGGGAGGAGAAGTTGAAGCAGGGACGACTGTAACGTTGAGTTCAGGAACAGCGGGAGCAACGATTTACTACACAACAGATGGAAGCACCCCAACGACAAACAGCAGTGAGTATAGCGATCCAATCACGGTGAACAGTGCCGTTACTATCAAAGCCATCGCCGTAAAGTCAGGCATGACGGACAGTGAGGTGATGAGCGAAAGCTATACCATCGCAGCGATGCCCCAAGTTGCTACACCAACCGCGAATCCGGCGGGAGGGGAAGTTGCAGCAGGAACAACGGTAACACTAAGCTCGGCTACAGCAGGAGCCACGATTTACTACACCACGGACGAAAGCACCCCAACGACAAGCAGCAGTGAGTATAGTGGCCCAATCACGGTGAACAATGCCGTAACTATCAAAGCCATCGCCGTAAAGTCAGGCATGACGGACAGCGCGGTGATGAGTGAAAGCTATACCATCGCAGCGATGCCCCAAGTTGCAACACCAACCGCGAATCCGGCAGGAGGAGAAGTTGAAGCAGGAACAACGGTAACACTAAGCTCGGCTACAGCAGGAGCCACGATTTACTACACCACGGACGGAAGCACCCCAACGACAAGCAGCAGTGAGTATAGTGATCCAATCACGGTAAACAGTGCTGTAACTATCAAAGCAATCGCTGTGAAGTCAGGCATGACGGACAGTGCGGTAATGAGCGAAAGCTACACAATCGCAGCGATACCTCAAGTTGCAACACCAACCGCGAATCCGGCGGGAGGGGAAGTTGAAGCAGGCACGAGGGTAACACTAAGCTCGGCTACAGCAGGAGCAACGATTTACTACACCACGGACGGAAACACCCCGACGACAAGCAGCAGTGAGTATAGCGATCCAATCAGGGTGAACAGAGCCGTAACTATCAAAGCCATCGCTGTGAAATCGGGCATGGCAGACAGCGCCGTGATGAGCGAAAGCTACACAATCGCAGCGATGCCCCAAGTTGCGACACCAACCGCGAATCCGGCGGGAGGAGAAGTTGAAGCAGGCACGAGGGTAACACTAAGCTCGGCTACAGCGGGAGCCACGATTTACTACACCACGGACGGAAGCACCCCAACGACAAGCAGCAGTGAGTATAGCGATCCAATCACGGTGAACAATGCCGTAACCATCAAAGCAATTGCTGTGAAATCGGGCATGACAGACAGCACCGTGATGAGCGAAAGCTACACAATCGCAGCGATACCTCAAGTTGCAACACCAACCGCGAATCCGGCGGGAGGGGAAGTTGAAGCAGGCACGAGGGTAACACTAAGCTCGGCTACAGCAGGAGCAACGATTTACTACACCACGGACGGAAACACCCCGACGACAAGCAGCAGTGAGTATAGCGATCCAATCAGGGTGAACAGAGCCGTAACTATCAAAGCCATCGCTGTGAAATCGGGCATGGCAGACAGCGCCGTGATGAGCGAAAGCTACACCATTGCAGCGATACCTCAAGTTGCGACACCAACCGCGAATCCGGCGGGAGGGGAAGTTGCTGCAGGGACGACAGTAACACTAAGCTCGGCTACAGCAGGAGCCACGATTTACTACACCACGGACGAAAGCACCCCAACGACAAGCAGCAGTGAGTATAGCGATCCAATCACGGTGAACAATGCTGTAACTATCAAAGCTATCGCCGTGAAGTCAGGCATGACGGACAGCGCGGTGATGAGTGAAAGCTACACGATCGCAGCGATACCTCAAGTTGCGACACCAACCGCGAATCCGGCGGGAGGGGAAGTTGAAGCAGGGACGACGGTAACACTAAGCTCGGCTACAGAAGGAGCCACGATTTACTACACCACGGACGGAAGCACCCCAACGACAAGCAGCAGTGAGTATAGCGATCCAATCAGGGTGAACAGAGCCGTATCTATTAAAGCCATCGCTGTGAAGTCAGGCATGACGGACAGTACGGTGATGAGCGAAAGCTACACGATACGCATACCAAATGTTGAGGTGACAGGAGTCGAATCTCCGGCTCCGATCACCGATTTGCCGAACGGTACTGCAAAAACTGTCGTCGCGCTCGGTTTGCCATCCTGGGTAGAAGTAACATTGAGTAATGGGGCCTCCATCGATACAGAGGTGGATTGGTCAGTAACTACAGCAGACTACGACCCCACCAGCAAGGAGAAGCAAACCTTTGCGGTATCTGGAAATCTGGTAAATCTGCCAAGAGGCATAACGAATCCGCAAAACCTGACCGCCTCGATCCAGGTCACCGTAAACGCTGCCGAATCAATAGATCGAGACATCATCAGCGTTACCAGCCCGGCCCCGATCACTGGCCTTGCCAACGGAACGCCGAAAAAAGCGGATGCACTCGGTTTGCCTGATGAAGTCGAGGTTACGCTGGCAGATAACAGTACGCTAGCAGTCAGTGTCAAATGGGATGTGTCCAACGCGGATTACGACCCGGAAAGCAAGGAAGCTCAGAGCTTTACCGTCACAGGTGAACTGGTGAAGCTTCCGAAGGGTGTAACGAACAGCCAAGATCTTAGGGTAAGCATTCGCGTGAAAGTGAAGGCAGCGGACGAAGCAGAGACGCCCCGCCAGATCGTTAAAGTGAGACAGCCGGAAGCAATTAAAGATGTGGAGAATGGAACACGAAAAAATGCTACTGCACTGGGACTTCCGGAAGAAGTGAGAGTAACGCTGGATGACGACAGCACGATTTCGGTCGAAGTCAAATGGGATGTGGAGGACGCTGATTACAATCCAAACAGTCGGAAAAAACAGCGTTTTACCGTAAAAGGGAAATTAATCAATCTGCCGGATCACGTAGAAAACCCGGAAAATCTTGGAGCCAGCATCAGCGTGACGGTGGATGCAGCACCGCGCGAGAATGACCGTGACGATGACAAAAACGACCGGGATAACGACAAGGGCAAAAGTGGAACTGGCGGAAGCAGTAGTGGCGGTTCTACATCTTCCGGTATCAAAGATTCGACTAGCCGTGTCAAGGTTGAAGCAGGAAACGACCAATCTTTATTTGAGCAGCTTGAAATTACCCGTAAAACCTTGGAAGGGAAACAGGTAGACGAAGTCGTATTTGACCGACAAAACGCAAAAAATATTTTGCAAAAAGCGAAGGAAAACAACAAGGATATGATCCGGATTAGGATCGATGACCTGCCTGGTAATCCTGCCGATGAAGTCATCGTCAAAGTGCCAAAGAACACTCTTGAGCTGATCAAGGAACATCAGGTTGCGCTGGAGGTCAAAACGGGAGATGTCATCATTGCGATCCCGAGGGAAATAGTAGCAACCCTCCCAGAAAATGAACTGTATTTCCGGGTGGTACCGATCAGCAATCGGAGTGACAGGCAGGCTGTGACACAGCGTACGCTCGATGCGGAAGCTGTGAAGCTGGCGGCTGGTGGACAGCAGGTGCAGGTGGTAGGCAAGCCGATGATCATCGAAACCAACTATAGCAACCAAAGAACGCGGGTCACGTTCCCGCTGCAGGATGTTAAGCTGCCAACTGAATCGGGTGCATTGCAAGCCTTCCTTGCGACTCTGGCTGTCTATGTGGATCACACGGATGGAGAGAAGGAATTGAAGACAGGTGTGATCCGCTACGACGAAAAAGGCAAGCCTGTTGGGATCGAGATCGAAATCACCAAGTTCAGTACGTTTACCATTCTGTCATTGCAAGGAAAGCAGGTGCATGTGGAGCATAAGGCGTTCATGACCGGTTATCCAAACGGGACATTCCAGCCCAACCGGATCATGTCTCGTGCGGAAATGGCTGCCGTGATAGCTTTCTTCCTGCAAGAGACCGGACAGCAAACCCAAGCAGAAGTGGCCACCTTTGCGGATGTGGAGCCCAGTCATTGGGCGGCGAAAGCGATTCAGCTCGTGTACAGCGCCGGGCTGATGACGGGGGACGCAGATGGCTTGTTCCATCCCAATGCCACAGTGACACGGGCGGATATGGCAACCATTTTCGCCAAGTGGAAAAATCTCGAAACGAAACAGGGTGCAGCTTTTACAGATGTACAAGGTCATTGGGCAGCCACAAGCATTGCCGCCGTTGCCGAGCAAGGAATGATGAAGGGATATGCCGATGGATCATTCCGACCGAATCAGGGAGTGACTCGTGCGGAGGCTGCAGCCCTGTTCAATCGCGTGACCGGAAGAGGACCGCTGGTCGGTATCACGAAAGCAATCTGGTCTGATGTTTCGATGACGCATTGGGCATTTGCCGAGATTGCGGAAGCGACTATATCCCACGCAGCGATGCAGAATGCGGATGGCACGGAGCAGGTTACGGACGAAAGATAAAAGAATAAGTGAACTGAGAAAGAGGCAGTCCGTTTTTGCAGAGCGGGCCGCCTCCTTTCTTACATCCAACAAGATGGTGCTAGCTTCGTATTTGCTCAAAATCGTGTTCCTATAAGAAGATAGTAAACCCGAAATTTATTGTTATGTTCGGGTTTATTAGTTTCCGTTTGTATACAATTTATTATTCTCCGTTTCCAGTTCACGAAACTCTCTTGGGCTTGGTGTATAACTCGTTACAGCTTTGGCTTCGGTAAAAGTATTTTGCCAATCTCGTATCCAACGATACAGCATTTTGACATCTATCCCATGCCGTGTGGCTACCTGGCTCGCGTTTCCTGCTTCTTGGGCTTCTTGGATCAGCTGTTGTTTAAACTCGATTGAATAGCGTTTCCGTTGCATAAAAAATCCCCCTCTGTTCTTCTGATACCAGCTTAACAAGATAAGAAGGTAAGTGTCGAGTGGTATTGCAATGAACCTCATCGCATTTAAAAATAAATGAAAATAAAGACTATTATTCTACAAATTTCTACATATGTTATTTGGTATAATTACCATCAATTGGGATTTTTATCTCAAAACACAATGGTGGAGGTTATGCACTTGAAAAAGCAAGCTATCTCTCTTTTAACGGTAATTTCTATTCTAGGATGTGGAGCTATCTCAGCATTTGCCAAAGAATGGCCTGTTCCTGCTTCAACTGTTATTAATCAGTATTTCAACGGAAGTGATCATAAAGGACTCGATATTAGAGCAAGTACGAAAGGTATAGCAGGAGATAAGATTGTAGCAGCTTATGATGGAAAAGTGGTTAATGCTGGGTACCATCAAAGCAAAAGAGCAGGCGGAAGTTATGGATGGCTTGTAGTAATTGACCATACAATTAAGGGAAAAGAAATTCAAACATGGTATGCTCATCTAGATAAAGCGCCTGTTGTTGATAAAGGGGACCTTGTAGATGAAGGGGACAAAATTGGGGTGATGGGCAATTCCGGAGATTCTAAAGGGGTACACTTACACTTTGAGATGAGAAAAGGATCTGGCTTTAATTTTGATAACACCCCTGTTGATCCACTAGACTACTTTACTGAGTATAGACCCCCTAATTACTTGCTACCACAATCTTCAAATGATATTGAAATTGGAGACACGCTCGATTCCAACTCTGAAGATTATACTTTCTATAGCATGGAAGAAATAAATGCAATGACACCTGAGCAACGCATCGAATTGGGTATTCCATTAGAATAAACAAGTTATTCATGTCTCAAGTAACTTTCTCGGGACTAAGACTTCCATTATTGTAGTCTTATCCCGAGGTTTTTATTTATAGTACCAAGGAGGAGCTATAATGAAATCTAAAGGCTTATTTATTACTTCATGTCTTGCAATAGCCTTAACTGGATGTACTTCTAACACTACTGTTCCTGATCAAAGTTTGGTAAAAAATGCTTCGACACCTTTAGTAACCAACTCTGGTCAACAAGAGGGTAAACAAGATCTACTAACAAAAGATAACGCAACCTTCCTTATTGAAGTTTTGGACAACTATGCTCCTCCCGAACTGGACGATAGTATTTTAAATTCGAAGGAACCAGTTTATATTTGGGACTGGTTCCGAAAATTACAAGTGTGGACCGACGATTTGACTCGCTTATCAAGCGTAAAACCTAATGCAGAAAGTGCGGTTAAAGATATTGTTACGTCACGCCTAAACAAGTATTTTACGAAAGAACAGGCTGAAACAATCTTCACCTCCTTTTTTAGAACATCTCAGGATGGTACTTTTGAGACCTTTGCAAGAGAGCGTTTTGAGGCTGACTTAGATGCCATCGATGAAAATTTACAAGTGGACATACAAGAAGTCGATCAAAAGATAGTCGTAAAGTTTACAGGGATTGAGTATGATTATTTTAATGCTGACAATAAGCAAAAACACAACCTCAATATACAATTCAAGTTAATAAAAAGCGGTACTCAATATTTAATAGAACATATTGAACGAGACTAACTGGTTCGGTTTAACCCTTCAAAATTAGAGCATATCTCCCTTATTCTCGCACTTGGTAGCTTTGAAATTCATTTCGTTGCAAACATTCTTTCTCGAAAACATTGTGAAATGATTCGATGTGAGCATTTTTATTCGGTGACTTTGGAGGAATTCTTTCATGCACCGTTTGGAAAAGCTGACAGGCGGCATTCAAACGCATGGCTAATAAACTGTGGACCGTTATCCGTACGGATAACAGGGTGATCTTTATGTTCGAATTGCTGCCGTTTCCACAAAGCACGTTTGTTTTTCTTTTGCCGTTGTGGTTGTAAGAGTTCTTCTTCTTTACAATAAGCGGTAAACCTTTTTCTTGTTGATGATCAATTGGTAGTTTCGTCGTAGGCAGACAGTAAGCTTTCGACATCCATAACCATAAGTAGCTTCTTCATCTGCAATCAGCTCGGATAGCCATTCTTTGATTTGTTCGTCAGAGACAGGTTGTCCGTCCTTTGACAAAGAATAACCGGGTATTGGCCGCCCTCTGTGGTAGACACGAGGTTTTTTTGGGGAGGCTTTGTTTTTTCGGTAGTAGTAGGTTGCTTCAAGGATGCCGACAATACGTAGCACCATTTTGGTTGTATACCGTATCTACTTGTCGGCTATTTCCATTCTGTCCGATAAGCTGGGTTCACCCTTTTTACAAGATCCAGAAGGATCGCGATTTCCAAATCCTTTTCTCCAAGTAATTTCTTCAGTTTATCATTCTCCGTTTCCAGTTCACGAAACTCTCCTGGGCTTGGTGTATAACTCGTTACAGCTTTGGCTTCGGTAGAATGAGCTTAAGAGTTATTACCCACGTACATACGTTCTTAATCTCGCTAATAACCGGAGGATGATTTCCGTCCATATCCCGCTATAAAGCAAACAAAAAAGAAATAGATACATGATCGTGTCGACATGAAAGGTCTCTGTATCCGACGGACCGAGTAGACGAAAGCGAAAGCCATATAATACCAGCGCAATTCCAGCCCATAACGCGACTGTGGAAAACAAGACAACCTGAATCCGATTTTTGAAGTGCACAACGCTGAAGCCTAATGCCAGTCCAAGCAATCCCGTAGTAAACGGAAAGACGATTAGTTCACTCGGTTGAATGAGCAGCAATAATGATGACAAGTGCATAAGCGATAGCACCTGAGCGTAAAGAAATGAGAGTTGCTACTACTATCGGGGCCGTAGAAAGAGGACTGATCAAGTATCCTGGTCCCGGCATAAAGCCTCCCGCTAGTTGGAATAGTGTGGCTAGAGTACTAAGCAAGGCAACGGTAACAAGTGTTATGGTTTGGTTTCCACTAAGCCGGGCTACTAATGATGTGAATTCCCTTTTCTGCAGCGGTTTTGTCCAATAATTGAGGAACTGTTCAAGCATTGTTCAGAAGCCTCCTTAGAGGGTTATTCGGAAAACAACCCAAACTCTTTACCATTTTATTCGGGTAAGATTTTTCTTCTAGAAAGGAAAACCATAAAAACACCTCCAGGTTGTTCCCATATCTTATGACATGGTTGCATTCTCTTGAAGGTGTTTTGATTTGTCTTACCTTGTTCAAATCCGTTCATGGAGAGCAGGCTCACCGTTTTCTGTCACCTGACCATTTTGCAGGGAGTCTTCTCCTACTCCAGCGAAATCTCGAAGGGCTTGTCTGTATTCATCGTCACTCATCTCCGCTAACTGCCCAGGATCACTATGAGAAGTGGTCAATTTGATTCCTCCTTTCTGTTCATTTAATCGCGTTTGCCCAGAGATCGAAGGCCTTCCCGATAGGCTTCGTCATTATTTTTCGAAGCGGGAACAGGGTCTTCTTTCTTTTCATCCGCCTCATGACTAGAGGCACCTTTGCTGTGAAAGTCCCGCAAAGCGTTTCTGTATTCATCGTCGCTTTGTTCCCGAAACCTGGGGGTTCCCGTAAGTTTAGGTTGGGGCTCAGCATGTCGCATGGCCTCCTCCCTGGGAGTGGCCAGCTGTTTATTTTCCTCCATCACTAACTGCGGAGGATCGGTAGACGGGTTATCCTTCGGGACTTCGGGCGGACGGGTCCGGCCTGCTTTCATGTTAAATACGATGAGACCGATGAAAGCGGCGACCACAACAATCGCAATTCCATAGAGCATAGTGGTTCCTCCCGTTTTAGGTCTGCATCGTCAATTTTTTGGTGATTTCCGCCACGCGGCGTCCAAGTGCTCTCCCTAGCGCCAAATCATTTTCATTAGGTAAATTGGGAGGATCGTCGGGAGACAGCTCTACTGGGCACGTCACCCCGACACCATAATACGAGCCGTACAAAGCGTTCTCCGGCACATTGCCTGGCAGCCCGACGACGATCATTCCGTGGTGAAGCATGGGTGTGATGAGATTCAGCATCGTGGCTTCAATGCCGCCGTGGACGGTCGCCGTTGTGCAAAAGACGGCGCCCACTTTGCCAATAAGTTTTCCTTTCGCCCACAAATAACCGAGTCGATCAATCCAGGTCTTCAACCCGGCACTGATGGTGCCGAAATGGCCGGGGCATCCCCAAATAATGGCGTCCATTTGCGCCAGCTCGTAAATATCGGCTTCCTTTACATGATTAAGCCATACCTCGGCTTGTTTTACCTGCTTGGCGCCTTCCGCGATCGAACGAGCCAAAACCTCGGTATGTCCGCTTTCGCTGTCGTAGACCACTAATATTTTCATACGGTTCTCCTTTGCGAGTAATGTGGAGCCTGGCCCGCCCTTTCCTTATGGTCTGACCGTCTTCGGCTCCTCAATGGGAGGCTTCCTCACGACTTCTGTCGTCTGCCTTTCCGGCCTGCTGATAAAGAAGGAGAGGAAGAGCGCGATGAGTGCAAAGAGGGTAGCGAGGAGAAAAGCGTCATTAATCCCTTTGATGGTCGATTCCATCATCGCTTTTCCGTAAATGGTCTGAATCGCTGTCGCCTGCGCTGCTGGGAGGGGCATGCCTGTCAGGCTCGCGATTGAGCCAGAAACCTCCTGAAGAGCAGAAAGTATTTCCGGACTGCTCGTCGTGATCGTATTCGCGTAATCACCCATATGGATCGTGGAGCGTGTGGTCATGACCGTCACCATCAGGGCCGTCCCGATGGAGCCAGCCACTTGCCGGACCGTGTTGGACATCGCAGTGGCATGCGAGCTAAGGCGTAAAGGCACCTGATTTAAACCGGCGGTCTGCACCGTCATCATCATGAATGACATGCCGAAGCTGCGAACCGTATACAGCAACATGATATGGGAATACGTTGTATCCGAAGTCAGTCGTGTGAATTCCCACGTGGTTACCGCGGTAATGATGAGCCCGATAATCGCCAAAGGCCGGGCTCCGATCCGGTCGAACAGCGCTCCCGAGATCGGGGACATGACGCCCATCAGCAGTGCCCCTGGGAGCATGAGCAAGCCTGCTTCTAACGGGGTAAAACCTCGTATGTTTTGCAGATAGATAGGGAGTAATATCATGCCCCCGAACATGGTCAGATTAATGGCAGAGCCGATCACCGTCGTCAGTGTAAAGATGTTGTATTGGAATACCCGCAGCTCTAGCAAAGGCTCCTTTATCGTGAGCTCACGCCAGACAAACAAGGCGAGGAAGAACGTCCCCAGCAAAAGGAATCCGATAACTGTGAAGCTGCTCCATCCGTAGGTGCCTGCTTCGCTGAAGCCATAGAGAAGCCCGCCGAAGCCAAGCGTTGAGGTGATGGCCCCCCAGGTATCGAATTTCGGGAAGGTCGGACGATTCACGTTTCCCAGCCATCTGAAGGCAAGTAATAAATCGATCAGCCCCAAAGGAATCATCATGATGAACAGGATTCGCCATGTATAGTGTTCCACGATCCAGCCGGCCAGCGTCGGACCGACGGCAGGGGCGAAAATCATGGCGATTCCCATCATACCCATCGCCGCACCGCGTCTCTCAGGAGGGAAGATGGTCAAAAAGACGTTCATCACGAGCGGCATGAGTATACCAGCTCCGATAGCTTGCAAAATTCGGCCGATCAGCAAGACACTAAAGGTGGGAGCAATGGCACAGATGACGGATCCAATCGTAAAGAAGCCCATCGCCGACAAAAACAAGGAGCGGGTCCCAAAGGTCGCAATCAGAAAAGCGGTGATCGGAATGAGTACCCCGTTGACCAGCATGTAGGCGGTGGAGAGCCACTGGGCCGTCGTGGCGGCCATGTTAAAGTCCGTCATCAGATGAGGGAGGGCAATATTGATCAGCGTCTGATTCAGAATCGAAATAAAAGACCCGAGCAGCAGGACAGCAAGCGTTCTTCCCAGATGGATATTTTCCATGGTGTCATCCATCCCTAAATATGGATGCGGACTGTTGCGCTCATACCGGGAGCCAAGGAGACCCCTTTGTACCCGTCAAGCACAATCGTAACCGGTAGCACTTGAGCTACTTTGGTATAGTTAGCCGTCGTATTCGTGCTGGGCATCAGGGAGAAGGAACCAGCGGTGGCTTGGCCAATTTTGTCTACCCTTCCTGACAGGACAATGCCAGGAAATGCATCGATATAAATATCGACAGCCTGTCCGACTTTCACATCGTTGTACCGAGTTTCTTCGATATTCGCCGTAATCCATAGGTTACTGAGGTCGTAGGCACGCGCAAGCACTGTCCCAGCGGCGACAAACGAGTTGGGCACGACTGACTGTTGAACAACCGTCCCGTTTACAGGGAAATCAATCGCAACCGTACCTGTCTGGCCAATCGGTGCGATACTTCCAATCCGGTTACCCGCTGCAAAGGTCTGACCGAGCTGTCCCCTCCATTCTGTCAGTCTGCCCGAGGCAACGGCCGAAATGGTGATTTGCTGTCCGTCGACCCTCGCGTTGTCGGTACTGATGTAATTGGCGTTCTGATTGTAGTAGTAGAGGCCCGCAGCCAATCCGCCGAAAATAATGAGGATTAATAGCAGGTTAACAAGCAGTATTCTTGAATTCACGGTAACCCTCCCCAATCGGTATTTTCTTATGAGGTATGTTGGGAGAAAAATCAAGTATTTATTCAACGGGAAGGAATTGCTGAAGTAAACGCGGGTGTAACCAAGGACGGTCATGATATCCGTAATTGTTTGTAGGATATTTCCGACATGCAACGAAAGATATAAGAAAGTAGTTATTTTTTTGCATGTATTTGAATATCCCGATTGAAAAAGGAATCCACCATGCCTACAACTGCCGGCTATCAAATAAACCAAGTCATTTACGAAGACCCGTATATCCTGATTGGCCATGCTTATCCAAAAGACTCCGCCCGTCAGATGCTAGTAAAAATGGTCAAGGAGAGCGATCGGATCGTTCTCGAGAATGCGAAACTCATGAACGAGTACCGTATTGCTTCCCGCCTAGAGATGGAAGGCATTCTAAGACCTATTCTCCCCATAGTGAATGGAGATGTCATGGCATTGGAATATACGCCGATCAACGGGGTAACGCTGCGCCGTTATTTTGCGCTGCACCCCGTATCGGTTTGTGACTTTATTCAGCTTAGCCTTCGCATCTCCAGTCTGTTGCTGGAGCTTCATCGCAGACAGGTTCTTCACCTCAATATAAGACCCGAGACCATCCTGATTCAACCGACTACCAAACGCGTCTATTTTGCAGGCTTTGGTTATGCGGTATCCATCTCAGAGAAGCAAGATCTCAAAAAAAGGTCCACACTCATGGAAGCAAGTCCGCCATATATGTCACCCGAACAGACCGGGAGAATCAATCATCGGGTGGACCATCGAGCGGATTTGTACTCTCTCGGAGTTACCTTTTTTGAGATGTTAACCGGGAAGCTTCCCTTTCAGGCTGCTGATCCCCTTGGGTGGTCCCATGCCCATATGGCGATACCTCCAGCTTTGTCCAGTGACGATGTCCTGCGCATTCCGCAGTCGCTGTTGCACATTCTTTTCAAATTGTTAGCCAAGGATCCCGAGAAACGTTATCAGAATGCGTGGGAACTGCGTGCTGATTTTGAGGCCAGTTGGATGGAAGGGCAGACCACCACTTTCAATGCTGAGGTGCTGCCTGCCAAAAAGATAGAGAATCCAAAGCTTACGATTCTATCAGAAGTAAGAAATAATCGGGATGTAGAATCATTACCCGAACAACATACGAGCTATCCGCAGTTGCTTGATATAGCAGCGATTATGCAGTCTTCTGACATTTTTGTAAGGGAAACAGATGAACGCCAGGTCGTACGTGAACTGATGTCCCTCATCCTCAAACAAGCCGGCGCCGAGAAGGCGTGGTTGTTTTCCGTGCACAACGGCAAAGCAAAGGTCGAATGGATTGCTGAGGTAAAGCTCGGTCAGTTGGTTGTTTCACATGCTCACTTGCCACTTGAAGTATGTACGGAAGCCCAAAAATCGATGATTGCAGAAAGCCTGCGGTCGCATGCGGTGATTCGCATAAACGGCGAAGGGAAAACAGACGGACCGATTCCACCCGATCTGCCTGCCGGAGAAGGCTCTGTGCTCTGTCTGCCCATTTTGATCCAGGAGAAAGTCATGGGCATGTTGTATTTGGAAAACAATCAGACGCAAAAGGCGTTTGTAGCAGAAAGGTATTCTGTGCTGCGACGGTTATCCTCCCAGGTTCTCTACCTGACGAAAAATATGGTTCGTACAGAGAACCCCCAGCATGATTCAGACTCAGACGAGGCGGTCGCTGCCCACGGCATCACACTGACAGAAAGAGAGAAGGAGATTGTGCGCCTGATGGCAGGCGGTTTATCCAACAAAGAAATGGCCCAACGATTAATCATCGCTCCGGAGACCGTGAAAGCGCATATGCGAAACATTTATCGCAAGCTGAAGGTAAGCCGGCGAATCGAAGCTGTGATGGCAGCCAATCAACTGCGGCTTCTTGATGATCAAAATACCCCGTTCGGGGGATAGAATTGCAAATGAGGAGGGGATAAGGTAGAGGAAAAGAACTGTGGAGGAGAATTATTGTTGTGACCAGGATCGCAATAAACCGAATACGCCCTATTCTTTTCCTTTCCCTCGTTTTTATCCTCTTTTTTACATCTCTTCCTATTCATGTTGTACAAGCCGGCGATCCACCCACCGATCCACCCACCGATTCTCAGGTGACTGCCCAGCGCATTGGCGATTTGCCGATTGGGACAAAAATTCGCGATAGCAAGGATTGGGAGTATTTCACGGGCAAGGAAGAAAGCTGGAATCCAACTGTGAAAGACGTGTACAAGACTGCTCCCATCACCTGGATTCTCGTGGATAAAGAAAAGCACGCACGAAACACCAGCTTGTTCGTTTCCGAGGAAATTGTGGCTGAGTTAGACGTGAGTCATCGATTTGATACATTGCTGTGGACAGAATCCTCTCTTCGAGCATGGTTACGGGGAACATTGTATCCAGAACTTTCTCCATTGTTCCAGCGTGCAATTGCAGTGACCACCTACAAAAAAGACTATTTTGACGACTTGGAAAACGATACTTTGTTCGTACTTGCTGCCCAAGATTTAGTAACTATTAATGATTCGATGGTAGATCCAGACCAAACCGTTATTCCGTACTTCAATCATGCGAATAACAGGATGGCTAATGGAAACAAATCGGGATTTTACAGGACAAGAACAATTCATTCTCAGTATGAAGTCTATTACATGGTGAGTAATTCTACAGGTGAAGTTCGTACTTCATCCGTATATCCCCCCCACGGTGTACGCCCAGCCGTTAATTTAAAATCGGATACCATCGTGATGGGGCCCTTTAGCGACTCCGAGAACGGCAGTTCCTACTATATGTTAGCCAATGAGAAATATCGGGGGACGGCTGAGATCAATCCAGCGGGACTGCAAGCAGGACAAGCAGCAGATGTCCTTTTTCAGGTTCGCAATGTGGAGAACAGTATCGACACCACCTTCAACCAGCTAGCGGATGTAACGATCAGCGGCTATGTTTCCGCACCGGATGGAACAGCAGGATCATTTGCTGGCGAGGAACTTAGCGGTACACAAAAGACGATTCCAGTGCCATTTACCAACGGTGTCGCGACTGTGCCTCTTGTTTTGAATTCAACGACGAAGCAGACGCTTCATTTTCAGATCAAGGGACTGCTGGAACCAAATGTGGAAGCGATTGTGGTTCAACCCGCACCAGATGCTGTTCCGTCCGCGATTGTTGAGCGGCAGCCAGTCGGACCTTCACAAGACGGAGGAGGCCCGCTAAGCACGCAGCCTACTCTAAAGATTCAGGACAAATTCGGCAATCCCATTCCCGGGGTGACGGTTCGTGCTGTGAAAAAAGCTGAATCCGGCGTCTGGACATTGAGAGGAAATGTTTCGATCACAAGCGATACAGCAGGGATCGCTTCCTTTACTGATCTTACCGCCATCAGTACCAATACCGATCATAATATCGAAGCGGCAGTCATCGAATTTTTAATCGGGAATACAGTTGTGGCCGAAAGCACATCGTTTCAAATAGGGAAAGCCCCTCTGATTCAGAGATTTTGGCCAGTTCCCCATAATTCTGTAGATGATCCAGGGAAGTTTAAAAAATTGGATTCTCATGTCTATATCACGAATGAGCCTTATGCGGATCTGTTATTCTCGATAAAAGGCGCCAATCAGGTTGAAGTTTTGGTAGACGGGACCAGTAAAGCACGTGCAGAGAGGAAGGCATGGAATTTTGAAATTACGCAAGGGGCAGAGACTCTTCGTATCGATTCATCAGACCCTTTCATTGACACTTTTCTACTGCGCTTTAGAGAAGAGCCTATTCTAAAGACAAGTAAACGAATTGAAATAGTAGCAACGTCAAACGCGCGCAGCGAATCGAGCTCCGTTGTTTTGCTGCAAGCTCCAACGGTACTATCTCTTGACGTTCCTGTTAAACTGGAAGCAAATAAGACGATCACCATCACCGGAAGTACTGATATTGAAGCAAAATTGCCAATCAACATCACTTCTACCCAAGGTATGATCGAGTCGGTAACAACTGATGATGAAGGCCATTTCTCTTTCGCGTTCACAGCGCCCTCTGCTTTAGGAAAAGTAACCGTAACAGCAGAAGCACCCGGGGTGGAAGAACAACTAATAGAAAGCCGGGACATCACCATTTATGAACCGTTTGCGATCACATCTCCCGATACTTGTAACGGAACCGTGGAGAAGCCTTTTTCCTGCCAGCTTGCAGCCACGGGAGGGATCGGTGATCGAACCTGGACGATCCAATCGGGCAGCCTGCCTGCTGGGGTAGAATTGGATAGCCAAACCGGCCTGATCTCGGGCATACCCGAAAGAGAAGGCACGTATCCGCTAACCATTGCGGTTATGGATTCAACTCAGGAAAAGCGAACAAAAGCAATCACCATCATCATCGAGCCAAAAGATGTGCTCCCTGCCCCCACCGGCTTGAGGGCAACAGCCGGAGATGGCGTAGTTGTTTTGTCTTGGGAGCGTGTGGAAGGAGCCACCTATTACGATGTTTATGAGGGTCTCTCTTCAGGCAATTACATGGGGACGATGAGATTTCATTACTATCCTGACAGCTATTCAGCTACAGGGCTACCCAATAACATCACTCGCTTCTTTGCAGTAAAGGCAGGAAATTGGGAAATGGAAAGCGACTTCTCAGCGGAAGTGAGCGCAACGCCTAGAAAAAATACAGTACCTGCTGCAAGTCATGTCCGCATAGACGGGACTCCGCAGGTGAACGAGACGCTTAGAGGAAGATATACGTACGAGGATCAGGAAGACGATCCGGAAGGCGAGTCGATCTACCAATGGTACGTAATGGACGATGATTCGGGCACGAATAAACAAGCACTGGCAGGAGAGGACGAACAATCGCTAGTGCTGACGCGAGATTTGCAGGGCAAGCTTGTAACGTTTGAGGTCACGCCTGTTGCCGCATCGGGTACCAGAGTGGGAGCGGCAGTGGAAAGCGGAGCGGTCGGTCCCGTTCGTGCCAAGCCGCGTCCGCCGGAAACGCCGGAAACGCCGGAAACGCCAGAAACGCCAGAAACACCAGAAACGCCGGAAACGCCAGAAACGCCGGAAACACCAGAAACACCAGAAACGCCAGGTGAAAATGAAGATGGCGATGAAGCGGCAGTAGCAGCAGACACCGAGGCGCTGACAATCAAATTTTCTGCCGGAGACAGCGAGAATCATGTGACCCGGCGTGTTACGCTTTCAAGCTCAGGGCGGAATGGGAGCGAAATCATTTGGTCCTCCGACAATCCCTCTATCATCGACGACAGTGGTGAGGTAACACGTCCGGCTCCAGACCAAGGCGATATCCTGGTTACCTTGACAGCGACGATTACAAAGGGTTCTTTCACTGCGAGCAAGTCATTTGTATTAACCGTTCTGGCGCGAGAGAAAGCGCCTGAGGGCAATGCAGATTTAAGCGATTTGCAGATATCTGGCGCTACCTTGAACCCAAGGTTTGATCCAGAGATCACTTCCTATCGGGCGCATGTTTCAAACCGGACAACTTCCGTCACAGTAACGGCATCGATATTCGACCGCGATTCGACCGTCACAGTACAAGGGAAAACCGTGCCAAACGGAAAAGAAAGTGATGACATCGATCTGGACGTTGGCAGCAACAAAATTGCGGTCGAAGTCAAGGCCCCAGATGGTACGCAGAAGACATACACGATCCAGGTGACAAGAGCATCCTCCTCCTCTTCGTCATCGTCAGGCTCTTCTCGCTCCGAAAAGAGTTCCTCCGACAATGAGAATACGGTACAAAAAGGGCTGGAAGTGATGATCGATGGCAAACTGCAAAAAGCAGTGGCAACGATGTCTGCTTCAACGAAGGGCGGGCAAACGGTGCATACCGTGACTGTGCATGCGAAAAATTTGGCGGATCAGCTTGAAAAGGCAGATCAGCAGACGACGGTTGGGATCACAGTCACGTCTCCCACAGATAAAGTGGATGTTGTCCTGACAGGTGATGCGGCCAAGGCTATGGATAAAAAGAAGGCGATTTTAGAAATACAGACACCGAACGGTCACTACAAGCTGCCTGTTATCGAATTGCGAATCGATCAGTTGGCGACGCAGTTCGGAGCAAAGGTAAACCTATCGGATCTCATCATCCACATCGGGATCGCGAAGGGCGATCAGGCACAGGTAAAAAGGATGGGCGACGCAGCAACAAAAGGGAAGTACACGGTCGTCGTTCCCCCCGTCGATTTTTCGGTGACGGCCACTCATCAGGGCAAAATGCTGCCTATCCCGAGCTTTACTACGTATGTGGAACGGAAAATCCCGCTCCCTGCTGGTGTATTGGCAAATAACGTCTCAACCGCGGTTGCTTTGACCGAACAGGGGAAAACGTACCCTGTTCCTACCTCTGTACGTTCAGAGGAAGGGAAAACCTATGCCGTGATCCACAGCTTAACGAACGGCATCTATTCCCTGATTGGGAATCCGGTTTCGCTTACGGATGTCAACGGCCACTGGTCGCAAGAAGTGGTAAATGACATGGCGTCCCAGATGGTGGTAAACGGGGGAGATGGAAGCCATTTCCGTCCGGACGAACCGATCACTCGTGCTGAGTTTGCATCCATTATTGTTCGGGGACTCGGTCTTCCAGATCATGAGAATCCGGTCGTATACGAGGATGTGAAAACGAGCGATTGGTATGCTGGAGCTGTGGCGAAAGCACAGGAATACGAAATCGTGAACGGGTATGCGGATGGATCATTCCGCCCCATGCATTCGATTACACGGGAAGAAGCGATGGTGATGATCACGCGGGCGATGAAGCTTGCAGGATTGGAAACGATCAACAGCGGCGTGGAAGTGAATGATCAGCTATCCAGGTTTCCAGACGGTATGGAGGTTCATTCGTGGGCCAAGGATGCCGTCGCTGCGGCAGTCGAACATGGACTGATTACAGGGACGAATGCGGGACTGATGCCGAAGAACATGATGACAAAAGCAGAAACAGCGGCAATGGTCCAGCGAATGCTGATCAAGGCGAAACTGATTGAGTAATTATAGATAGAAAAACGAATACAACGTTCAGGCTGCTGGGTCATCCCGGCAGCTTTTTTTATGCAAATGGAGAAAAAGTTGCGATCTTTTCCTCATTTTTCCGTCGTAACTAAGTGTAAAGCAAAAAGGCACTAGCTGCGCAGCGTACCTTTTTGAAATGGAGGAAAGCCAAACATGCAGGACGACAAGATGATCGTGGACGAGGTCCTCAATGGCAACAAAGAGGCTTATGCTCAGATCATTCAAACCTATCACAAACGAATCAGGCTTCTGATCCGCAAGATATTGGGGCCATCGCTACATGAGCAGGATATCGCGCAAGAAATTTTTATCAAGGCGTACTACCATTTGGGCGACTACAGCAAAAGCTACGATTTTGGCGCATGGCTTTACCGGATCGCGACCAATCACTGTTTTGATCAACTGCGAAGCCGAAAGCGGTCGATAGCAGTAACAAACGCAGAAGTGGAGCCGGCCACGAGCCATACGCCGGAAGCGGAGTACCTTGCGAAAGAACGAAGTGCCTTCCTGCGCGAACGGATGATGACACTGGATTCGAAATATCGGGTCGTCTTGGAGATGCGCTATCTCCATTTTATGACCTATGAAGAAATGAGTGAAATGCTGGATGTTCCGATCAGCACCGTACGGACGCGTCTTTCTCGGGGGAAGGAGAAGCTGAAGGGAGCGCTGACGAGAACAGGAAGAGGAGGGGACTACTATCTATGAGATGCCTTGACAACGAGATGCTGGTCGCGTATCTGAAAGATGCACTTCCTTTCGAAAAGAGTCAAAACGTACAAAGTCATCTTCTAACCTGCGGCACCTGTCAGCTCCTGTTCGAGCAGTATTTGCTTGAGCCCGAGAGGAATGAGGCTGGCGCAAAAGAAGAATGGCAAACCGACACCATTATTGAGAGGGTTTTGGATAGGGTCCCCCCTTATCCCCTGAACGTGCTAAAGCGGGTCGATCGTTACCAAGCCGATTTATTTGACGGGAAAAAACGAATAAACGGGAAAAAACGGAGTGTGGTTATGATGAAAAAAGCGACGCTGGCAGCAGCCGGACTGGCTCTGGTTGTATCGTTAGGGACGCTCGTTTATCCTGGTTTCGCCACTTATGTGCAAGGGGTTTATTATGCGGCCAATCCGATGAAGGAACCGTATACAGATATCCAGGGCATTGTCAGCTTGTACGCAAAGGAGGATACGGATGCGGGCGTATTGCAAGCTGCTCAGCAGGGGTATGTAAAGCCGCTTCATTTAAAAGCTGTCGATCAGGGACTGACGTTGGAAGCAAAGGCAGTGTTGGCCGATCCGGCTCAAATTATGGTTTTGGGGTCGCTTACTGACAAGGACGGGAAGAAGTTGAACACATTTTGGGAAGACCGGTTTAGCAGAAATTACGATGGAACGATAGAAGCGAACAGAGTCATCCGATTGAAGGACAAGACAGGTAACGTATTGAGACCACAGCTAATAGTTCCGAAAATGCCGGACCCACTATACTGGAATATACTCCCCAATGGTGAAAACTTTATCATTCAAAGTGATCTTCGCAACTTCTTCCCTGATCCGAGCAAGCTGCCGGATGAAATGATACTCGAAGTGCAGGTAAGGCAATTGGGTAAGAAGGAAGGAAACTGGAACTGGGATATTCCGATTGATCTGCGATTGGCAAAAGCTGCGACAAAAACAGTTTCCGTCCAGCAACAGTTCACCACGCCCCAAGGAGAAAAGATCGATTTCAAGGAAGTTCGTTTTGGTCCGAGCGCCACGCAATTGATGTTCACCACAAACAATGTGACCGCGCGTGAAAAAGGCATTCGCTATCATTTGATTGACGAGCAGGGAGCAGTGCTAGCGACGTGGGATGACGTGACCATACTATACGGCATTTCTGCCGGTGAAAAGCTTTATCAAAATGTAAGCTTCAATTTGAGCCATGGGAGCCTGTTGAATACTGGGCTCTTGCCTGAAAAATACAATAGGGTTCATTCCTTCTATCCGATTGATCGCACAAAGAGTGTAACGTTGAAAATGGATGCAGTCTACACAGCGGAGAAGGCTGATTTTCGTGCCAAGCTCCCGATTACCGAACTGAAGAAGAATCCGATCACGGTGACAGAAGAGGGGAATAGGATTACGTTTACAAGACTCGAAACGCAAACGGGAGAGAAGGAAGCAGGGAAGGATCGAATGACCTACATTTTCCATGTGGAAGGAACCTTGACAAAAGATATTGCGGGTATTACGAATGAATGGCGGGTGATGGATGAAAACGGAGAATCCGAAAAGGTTCTGTTCTTTCCCAGCTTGACCATTGCAGAAGACGGGACCAGAAAGCTGAGCGGCACACTTAAGGTGAGCATGAAGAATAAAGACGCCAAAGAGTTTACGATCTCGTATGACGAGAAGATCAAACAGCATCCTGTGACATGGGAAGTTCCCATCCCCCAAAAGTAGATCCGTTCAAAGAAAAACAGCGGCCATCTGGGAAGAGAAAATAACGTCCCAGACTGCCGCTGTTTCTGTCTGCATTCAACTATGGATACCCGTTAAAAATACCAAAGTTACTACATACGTTACCCGTTTTTTTCCTGTTCGCTTGCAAGATTGCTGATAACATCTAACAACACATTTGCTCCGGCTACCAGGTCCGGTTCTGGCGTGAATTCGCGAGGGTTATGGCTGATGCCCCCGATGCTCGGCACGAAAATCATGGCTGCCGGGCATATGCGAGCGATCATTTGGGCATCATGTCCGGCACCGGAAGTCATTCGCCTGGAGGACAATCCGCGCCGCTGGGCTGCTGCTTCCACCGTCATGACGATCTTTGCATCAAAGGTGACAGGTTCAAAGCGAGCCATGCGTTCTGCAGTGATCTTCACCCCTTCGGCAGCAGCAAGTTCTGTGAGATAGGCACGTAATGCCGCTTCCTCCGTCTGTAAGCTGTGTTCGTTTGGATCACGCAGATCAACGGTGAATACTGCACGAGAAGGGATAATATTGACCGCATTTGGCTCAAAGCGGATACAACCAACCGTCGCTACAGTAGGCGTTTGGGAACTCATTGCCCGGTCGCGCAGGAATGAAATGACACGTGACGCTGCATATCCCGCATCTGCCCGCATGGATATCGGTGTGGTACCGGCATGGTTTGCTACACCTTCAATGGTAATCCGCTGCCACGAAATACCTTGGAGGTTTTCAACTGCACCGATCTGTATTCCCTCTCTTTCCAGTACAGGGCCTTGTTCGATGTGAAGCTCTACATACGCATGTGGTTTCAAAAAACCAGGCTCCTTCGAACCTGCATAGCCGATCCGTTCCAATTCTTCTCCAAGTACGGTGCCATCCGTACCGACAGAAGAGAGTGCCTCTTCAACAGACAGCCCGCCGGCATACACAAGCGAACCCATCATGTCTGGTGTATATCGCACCCCTTCTTCATTCGTAAAAGCAGCGACGACGATAGGGCGGGACGGAACAAAGCCGGCTGCCCGCAACGTCTGAATGACTTCGATACCGGAGAGCACACCATAACACCCGTCATACACTCCTGCATCGATGACCGTATCGATATGCGATCCGATCATAACAGGTTCTTGATCATCTTCACTTGAAGCTCGCCAGATACCGAAAATGTTGCCGATTCTGTCTACCGCAACCTCCAAATTCGCCTCCTTCATCCAGGAAACAAGTGTGTCACGGCCGCGCTTATCCGCGTCGGTAGCCGCCAGCCTGACGAGCCTGTCCTCTCCGTCTCGGCCAATTTGTCCCAGCTGCTCGATTCGGCTCAACAATCGTGCAGAATCGATCGAAGTCATGGAAGAATCGAAAGCCATTTCACATTTCCCCTTTCGCTTGAATATATAGATTGGCATTCACCCCGACTAAAAAGACGGATACATGCCGTCCCATACGATATTTCTGTACCCCTCGGGATCTGTGTCGCCTTCTGTGCTAATGATGAGAATTCTTGAATCTGTGTTAATTTGGAGCTGTGAAGCCATTTGGTGCAAGGCTTCTTCTCGAATAAGACTGAGCACACCTAAACCGACAGCGCCGGATTCTCCAGAAATGACACGGGGATCTCCAGGCAAAGGGTTGCCAAGCATCCTCATGGCCTTTGCGGATACATAGTCTGGAGTGGAGATATACATATCAGCATAGTCTCGTAAAACACCCCAAGCCACCATGCTCGGTTCTCCGCAGGCGAGTCCGGCCATAATGGTTGGCATGAAACCAGTTACCGCATGGGGTTTTCCGTCATTTACGGCAACGGATTTATAAATACATGCTGCTTCATTCGGCTCCACTATGATGGTGATCGGCCTGTTTTTGCCAAATCTCGTCAATAAATAGCCGAGTACGCTTGCCGCAAAGGAGCCTACGCCGGCTTGCAAAAACACATGCGTCGGCGATTCTGCTCCCTCTTGTTTTATCTGTTCAAGCGCCTCGTCAATAAGCGTGCAGTATCCTTGCATAATCCAGGTAGGGATTTCTTCGTAGCCCTCCCATGAGCTGTCTTGTACCAGCACCCCGTTATGCTCGTCAGCATATTGCTTGGCCAACCTGACCGTATCGTCATAGTTCAGCTCGGTGATCGAAGCTATCGCGCCTTCTTTTTGAATATTGTTCAAACGGATTTCGGAAGAGCCTTTGGGCATAAATACGACTGATTTTTGTCCCAACTGCTTCGCGGCCCAGGCAATCCCTCTGCCATGGTTTCCGTCCGTAGCGGTAACAAAGGTAATGTCACCCAATCTCTCTTTCATTTCTCTCGACTTCAAAATCTCAAAGGAAAGCTCCGAAATATCCATACCCAGTTTATTTGTTACGTACTTTCCAACCGCATAGGAGCCGCCCAAAACTTTAAAAGCATTGAGGCCAAATCTGTATGACTCATCCTTTATCCAAATATTCCGAACGCCAAGCTTGCGCGACAATTCTTTCAAGCTGTGCAGAGGCGTCACCTGGTATTCTCGAAAACTCTTGTGAAAATCTCTGATTTTCCCAATTACTTCTTGGTTCATAAAAGGTACGGAGATGTGCTCGGTGTCAAATTTACGTGCTTGTTCATTTGTGATGTACGTAAGTGAAGTGCTGTCTACCATTTACATTCCCCCGTTACAAATGTAATCAGCGCTGGCTATAGCCTCGGCCTTCTTTTGCATCCATCATTTGAATAACGCTGCAAGAAGAAAATAGAAACATGTGAAATGTGATATATTACATTCTAATCAACAAGATTATTCCATGTCAACTTAGCAGAGTTTCCATAGATCTGTCCCTTGTTGAAACCGACAAATTGTACGTGATATATTACATTCATATAGTAGTAAGGAGGAGGCGTATTCTTTGTTATTGGAGCATGCCAAAAAGGTCAAACGCACATCCATTCGTGAGCAGGTATACCATCAAATTCAAGAGTGGATTATTAGCGGCGTATTAAAGCCGGGTGACCGATTAAAAGATCAGGATTTGGCGGAGGCGTTGGGGGCAAGCCGTACGCCTATTCGTGAAGCCCTGTTGAGACTGGAAGAAGAAGGAATGATTCAAAGCAAAGCGAATAGCTGGACACAGGTTGCTCCCGTTGACATTAATCAGGCTTTTCGCCTGTATCCGATGATCTGGACGCTGGAGAAGCTTGCTGTTTCATTTGCTAAAGAGAATATGAAAGAAGAGCATATCGAGAAAATGGAAGCGATTAATGAAGAGCTGGATCGGGCTTTAAAGCAGGGGGATGCGCTTGGCGCCCAACACCAGGATGCTCGCTTTCACCAGGTGATTATAGATTTATCGGAAACTGAAGAACTGATTCATGTGCTGGATGGATTGAAAAAAAAGCTGCGCCGTTATGAAATTACCTACTTCAACGGTATTTCAGGGGTTGAACAATCGGTTGAAGAACATAAAAAAATCATTCTCTCGTTAAAAGAAAAAAACTTTGAAGCTGCTGCCGAAAGAATAGAGGTCAATTGGCAGGAGAGTTTTCAACGCCGCATATCCAATATGGAAGTCAAGAATCGTAAAAATACATGACAAGATTAAACATAATTTAATTAAATTTAATATAGTTAAACAAAACAAGAATGCAGTATAATAAGATAAATGCCAAGAAAAACCATTCCATGAGTATCGTACGTTTTTATCAATCCGAGCGGGAAGGTGACATACGAGGTTGTCACCTTTTATCCGGTGAAAAACGAATGCTCAGCTCAAGAAAGAGAGAACAATATGAAAAAAAATCTCCTGTTCGCAATAAGCTTGTTAATCATGATGAGTGTATTGACAGGTTTCCAGTCATCAACCAACACGCTGCAGCAGTCGTTGGAATCCAACCTTGTTCCAGTTTCCAAAATGGAACTGCCTTCGAAAACCATCATCGGGTTTGGCGAAGCTACACATGGCAACAAGCAATTTACCACGCTAAAGTTTGATATTTTTAAGCATCTGGTGGAAAAACAAGGATTTCGCGTATTTGCCATCGAAGGCGATTTCGGCGGAGGCCAGAAGGTCAATGAATACATTTTAGGAGGCAGTGGAACTGCGCAAGATGCTGCAAAAGCAATCGGATTTACGATATACAATACGGAAGAAATGGCATCCCTTTTATCTTGGATGCGCTCCTTTAATGAACAGCGGGATACAAAAGATAAAATTCACTTTTATGGTTTTGACATGCAGCGCTATGACCATAACAAAAACGGGTTATTCACTTATTTACAAAAGGTTGATCCGACACTCGCCTCCCAGTATGGGGTTGCACTTGCGAATCTGAATGACAAAACGGTATACGATCAAAAAAAGGCCAAGGTACAGGAGGGGCTCTCCCACATTAAAAACCTGATGGAGCGGATGAAAGAAAACAAATCCGTCTATATCGCGAAAAGCTCCGAGAAAGAATATGAGTTGGCTCTGGCCTTTGCCGAGGCAATCAAGCAAAACGCTACCCTGCACGGAACCAATGTGAACTATAGCAATGCCCGCGATCTCTATATGGCGGAAAAAGTGAAATGGATGTTATCCTTTGAAAAGAAATATTACGGTCGCGAAAACATATTCATAACAGGACATAATGGACACATCGAAAAAACCTCCACTACCACGGGAATGACAACCTGCATGGGAGCGCATCTGGCGAAAACCTTTGGGGAGCAATATTACGCCATAGGAAGTGAATTCTACGAAAGCTCCTTTATTGCGAATGACGCTGCTACGAATGAGCGAAAAGAGTTTTATGTAAAAAACAGTGGGAACGATCGGCTGGCTGTACTGTTTGCACATACAAACAGGAAGGATGGATTCCTGGACTTTGCAAAGGCGAGACAGGATGAAAATTTCACTGCATTTCTAAATAGGGCTCAGCCCATTAGTGCAATAGGTGCAGTCTTTAGCGGACTGTATGGAAAAATTGAAAAGATGTATACGTTACAAATGATTCCGGCAAAAGCTTTTGATGCGATTATTTTCGTACGGACAGCTACTCCTTCGATCATGATAACGGATTAATGCAGTTTGAATCATCATGCCACCTTTGAAGGTGGCTTTTTTCTTCCCGGTCATCAGACTTTTTACAATCCCCCGTCGTCTTGCATAGTGAGAACAAAATGATGCGCGCATTGTGATCCCCACCGATGTCATCGCGGACCTGCTGGTAAGTCGTGAATATATTCGGTAGGAAAAGCAGCCCCGGGACGTTCCGAATCGTTCCGGGGCTTGTGCTTGCTATTCGTGCCGACAACGATACAGATCACGAGCGAGAAAAGCGTTTGAGATCTTGATCCAAGCCCCATCCTAATGAGGGAAGACATGCGTTAAGAAGCGGAGGGTAGAAGCGTGGATGAACAATGCCTTGCTGTGTGGCCGGAAGAGAAACCTCCGGCTGGTATCGAGAACTGTATGGATTGCGGGCTGTATCAACATGGCTCTCGGATGATTTGGGGCGAGGGCAATCCGCACGCCCCCATCATGATCGTATTGGATAATCCGGGGGCACGAGAAGATCGCGAGGGAAATCCATTTATCTGTGGAACCAGGGAGACATTGCAAAAGGCCGCAGCTGCGGCAGGGATCAAGAGAGAAGAGTTGTATCTGACATACGTGCTAAAGCGTCGTCCCACCCGGGCATACGACAAGTGGACTGCAAGAGCAGCCTGTATGCAGCACCTGCTGGCCCAACTGCAAAAACACTCCCCTCAGTTTGTCTTTTGCCTGGGAAATGTGGCGTCACAGGCATTTTTTGATAATCCGGAGGCTGAGGTGAAAACACTGCGGCAGATGTGGCACTTCCCACGAGGGTGCAAAACCACAGTCTCGTACCATCCTTTGGCTGTCCGCAGACGACCTAACCTTTGGAATACTTTTATGGAAGATTGGATGTTTCTCGTCTCCTCGTACAAAAAATCGGGTAGTTGAGTAGCGAAAAAGGGAAGCTGGTTTCCCTTGGCTTGGATACAACTAGCAGGAAAATCGGCTTGAACAGCCAGCCCGAGCCTGTATATGATAAAATCATAACACGAATGAAAAACAGTTATTCAACATCCAGGAGGTGATCACCTGTGGTAATTGCGAGCACATTACCCAACACAGCAGCTACTCATGCAAAGCCAAGTATTGGAGGCGATACTTTGCATGGGGTGAACGTTTGTCTGTCATCGCCCAATCGCGCATAGATCATTTCTGATCATTTGGCTTTGCCCCTTATTTCTATGAAAAATAAATAAGGAGCGAGCTGAAATGAGATATGTCAAAGCAACAACGATTTTACCGGAGCAGCTGATCAAAGAAATTCAAAAATATATTCAAGGGGAAACCCTTTATATTCCGAAACAAAAAACGACTTATCAAAAATGGGGAGCGCGTTCTGGAGGAAGAAAGCTAATCGATGAGAGAAACGCTCAAATTAAGAATGCGTTTCAAAACGGAACCACGATTCAGCAGTTGGCCGAGGATTACTTTCTTGCTGTAGAGACGATCAAAAGGATTGTGTATTCACATAAATAGGGAAAACGACTGAAGCACCGATGATCCGGGGAATGGATGATCGGTGCTTTTTATGTTGAGTTTGTTTCTGAGTCAAATCCTGCATTTCTTTCCTGCAGTAAATTCTCTATAGTAAAAAAACGGAGCAGGTAGAGTGGAACAACGATCCTGCACCCTGGATGATAACGAAGGTTTGGAGGGAAAGAGATGACGGAGCCATTTATCCGAAACCATCACTATAACTTTATTCGACAACAAACAGAGCACCTGCAAAAAGCAACGGCAACGGTAACGGATGCCAAAGTACTGGAAGCCGTCCGCTATGGAGCAGAAGCCAAAGTCATAGACTTGTTTTCTTCAGCGACATCGTCCCAAAGAGAATTGCTTGGGGAAATCTCTTCATTAAAAGCGGCGGGAGATTTTCAGAAGTATCTCCAGGCGCTATCGCCCTATCTGGCCCCGTTTCCACAAGTGACAGAAAAACAGGTAAAAAAGCTGTTCCCCAAAAATAAGAAGCTGAAGGTTCCCGATTTGACAGTGATCGATTACCAGGCAGTCACGTACCTCGGTTGGGTTGATATTGCAACCAACAAGTTGTTCATCGTATATCCGTTGAACGGAGAAATAAGGGGTATCGAAGGAAGATTTACGATTGCTCCCAAGAAAAATATCTGTTCACTCTGTCATGGGCACGGAGAGGTTGCGCTATTTACTGCGATTTCGAAAACGCGGTCGGTGCATACATCACCGGATTATTACAAAGCGATTGGCAACTATATCTGCACGAATAGTCATGAATGCAACAAGCGGATCACTGACGTGAAGGCATTGGAAAGATTGATTCAGGAAATTACCGGCGCGTGATGGGACATATTGCTGAAAGGGTTTTGCCCTTCGATAAAAAACAATAAAGGCCACTGCAAAAGACAGAGCAGTGGCCTTTCGTTATTTCATTATCGTAAACGCTTTGTATCTCTCAATCAAAAATGTATTCCAGGTTATCCTTTTTGGCGAAACCGGCGAGTTGGGACGTGTATTCAGATGGATATCTACCCATCGGTGAAAAATTTCACAGAAACACATCGAATAGGAAAAATTTCCATGGGAAATAGTAGAAAGAGATAGGAACTTTAGATATGTACCCATTTCCTGTACCTTCCTGGAAAATAGGACGGCAGCACAGGCGATTGCGATGGAGGGATCGTATGAGACTTTCCCAAAGGGAACAAGAAAAATTAATGATTGTCGTGGCCGCAGATCTAGCCAGACGACGGAAAGAGCGGGGGGTTAGGCTAAACTTTCCCGAAGCGGTGGCGCTGATTACCGATTACATCATGGAAGGGGCGCGCGACGGCAAAACGGTTGCGGAGCTGATGAAGGAAGGCAAAGAAATTCTGACGAGTGAGGATGTCATGGAGGGGGTCCCGGAGATGATCCACGATATTCAAGTGGAAGCCACATTCCCCGACGGCACCAAGCTTGTTACTGTTCACTATCCCATTACATAGGGAATGACCGTCCCCAAACGAAAGGAGAATTTCTTTTGATTCCTGGAGAGTACGTGCTGCGTGATGATGATATTGTTTGCAACGAGGGCAGGGAAACGACCAAATTAAATGTTTTGAATACAGGCGATCGCCCGATTCAGGTAGGCTCTCACTTTCATTTCTATGAGGTGAACGCTGCGTTGCAGTTTGATCGGGACAAGGCTTTTGGGATGCATTTGAATATCCCCGCCGGGGCAGCCGTTCGTTTTGAGCCGGGTGATCCAAAGGATGTTGAGGTTGTCGCATTCCGCGGAGAGAGGCGCGTTTACGGATTGAACAACAAAACGGATGGACCCTTGGACAAGGAGGGAGGGAAATGAGTTTTCGCGTAACGAGAAAACAATACGCGGATTTGTTCGGCCCCACGACAGGGGATGCGATTCGCTTGGCAGATACGGATTTGTTTATCGAGATTGAAAAAGACTACACCAAATACGGTGATGAATGTAAATTTGGCGGAGGAAAATCCATTCGAGACGGGATGGGACAGCATCCGCTGGCGACGCGTATCGAAGGCGCGTTGGACGTTGTCATTACCAATGCGGTGATCCTGGATTACACGGGGATTTATAAAGCGGATATCGGAATTCTGGATGGAAAAATCGCCGGGATCGGCAAATCGGGAAACCCCTTGCTTATGGAGGGTGTTGATTTAATCATCGGCGCCAGCACAGAGATTATCAGCGGGGAAGGATTAATTGTAACGGCGGGCGGGATTGATACGCATATTCATTTTATCAATCCTGCACAAGTGGAAACGGCTCTGTCTGCTGGGCTGACAACCATGATCGGCGGCGGAACCGGACCTGCCGAAGGCACCAAAGCGACGACGTGCACACCGGGCGAGTGGAATATCCACCGGATGCTGGAAGCAGCAGAGGGGTTGCCGATCAATCTGGGCTTTCTCGGGAAAGGGAACTCTTCATCAGTCCCGGCTCTCGCCGAACAGATCCGCGCAGGGGCGATCGGGCTGAAGATTCACGAGGACTGGGGAGCGACTGCCTCGACCATCGATCATTCCTTGCGGGTAGCGGACCAATATGATGTGCAAGTCGCGATCCACACCGATACCTTGAATGAATTTGGATTTGTCGAGGACACAGTGGCTGCGATCAATGGCCGAGTCATCCACACCTATCACACGGAGGGCGCGGGCGGCGGGCATGCGCCGGATATTATCAAAATGGCCATGTATCCAAACGTCCTGCCGGCTTCCACCAATCCAACCAAGCCGTTTACGACCAACACGATTGATGAGCATATCGACATGCTGATGGTATGTCACCATCTCAGCCCGAAGGTACCGGAGGACATCGCGTTTGCCGACTCCCGCATCCGCCGCGAAACGATTGAAGCGGAAGATATTTTGCATGACATGGGTGTACTCAGCATCATGAGTTCGGACTCCCAGGCGATGGGCCGGATTGGCGAAGTGATCTTGCGCACATGGCAGCTTGCCGACAAGATGAAAAAGCAGAGAGGCAAGATGAAGGGCGATCAGGGAGTCGGCGACAATAACCGGGTCAAACGGTATGTAGCCAAGTACACGATCAATCCTGCAATCGCACATGGCATCTCTTCCTATGTAGGCTCGATTGAAGTCGGAAAAATTGCAGATCTGGTTCTGTGGCATCCTGCTTTTTTTGGCGTACAGCCTGAGATGATTTTGAAAAGCGGCATGGTGGTCCACAGTCTCATGGGCGACGCCAACGCTTCGATTCCGACGCCGCAACCGATTCTCTACCGGCCGATGTTTGCTTCTTATGGAAAAGCGTTGTTCTCCAGCTCGATTACTTTTGTATCGAAAGTGGCATTTGAAAACGGGATTCACAAGCAATTGGGCTTGCAGAAGTGTGTGCTCCCGGTTTCCGGCATCCGCAATTTAACCAAGAAGGATATGAAGCTGAATGGAGAAACCCCCGAGATTACGGTAGATCCGCAAACCTATGAAGTAAAGGTTGACGGCGAATTGCTTTCGTGTGAGCCCGCAGATGTTTTGCCGATGGCCCAACGCTATTTCTTATTCTAAGAGTTCTAAGAGGTGAAGCCAGTTGATTATTGAGGAAATCCTGAGTGACTGGGAAAATCTGCACGCAGATGACAGGCACAATCGCCATGTGGAAAAAGTGTTTTTGCGAAGTGATGATTTGGTAAAGCGGGTTCAGCGGGTGGTCACCGACCACGGCAGAGAGCTGGGCATATCCTTGCGCGAGTCGCGGGATCTGACAGACGGCGATGTTCTGTACATGGATGATGAGTCGCTGATCGTCATCGAGGTGATTCCCGAAGATCTTCTCGTGATTAGCCCGCGCAGTATGCAGGAGATGGGAGAGATTGCCCACAAATTGGGGAATCGTCACTTGCCTGCCCAGTTTCATGAAAATCGGATGTTTGTTCAATACGATTATCTGGTCGAAGAGACGCTGGCAGAAGCGAGCATCCCTTACGAACGTGAAAAGGTAAAAGTAAAAAAAGCATTTCGGCACGTCGGCCACAGCCATGGATGAGTATGTATTATCGCTGCTGCAGCTGTGTGATTCCAATTTTCCAACCGGAGCCTTCAGTCATTCTTTTGGTCTGGAAACATATATTCAAGACGATAAGGTGACGAACAAGCAAACCTTCGCACAGTGGCTGGAAGTCTATATCAAAGAGCAGCTCACCCCGATCGATGGATTGGCGTGCAGGCTTGCGTATGAGGCGCTGAAGCAGAATGAGCCGGAGAAAGTGTGGAAACTGGATCGTCTGCTCTATGTGCAAAACCTGCCTCGCGAAACAAGAGAGGGCAGCAGCAGGATCGGTGTAAGAATGGCAGAGCTTGGGGCGAAGCTGTATCCTTCTTCGCCTCTGGTTTCGTATTTGGAACGAATCAGGTCCGGCCAGTCGAAGGGCCACCCTGCTCTCGTGTTTGCCATGCTCGCTCATCACCTGCAAATTCCCTTATCTGTCGCCGTGTTGTCCTTTTTGTATTCTTCCACAGCCAGCTTGATCCAGAACGGTGTGCGAGGGATTCCATTGGGACAAACAGAGGGACAGCAACTGTTTCGTGAGCTGCAAACCCATTTGCAGTCAGCGCAAAAAACGATACAACGACTGGACCTGGATGATTTCGGGGCAGTTTCGCCTGGTCTTGAATTAGCCCAAATGAGGCATGAACGTCTCCATATCCGCTTGTTCATGTCGTAGTCAGGAAAGGATTTTGTAAGGAAGGGAAGAGTGAAAATGCGGCCGATCAAAATCGGAGTAGGCGGTCCTGTCGGAGCTGGAAAAACCATGCTGGTGGAAAAGTTGACGCGCTCCATGAATAACGATCTCAGCATGGCTGTCATCACCAACGATATCTATACAAAAGAAGATGCAAAATTTCTGATGAAAAACGGCGTCCTGCCATCAGATCGCATTATTGGAGTCGAAACAGGCGGCTGTCCCCATACCGCCATCAGAGAAGATGCGTCCATGAATTTTGCCGCGATTGATGAATTGCAGAAACGGCATGCCGATGTGGAGCTGATTTTTGTGGAAAGCGGAGGTGACAATCTGGCTGCCACATTCAGTCCCGAGCTTGTTGATTTTTCCATCTACATCATCGATGTGGCGCAGGGTGAAAAGATTCCGCGCAAAGGCGGCCAAGGCATGATCAAGTCGGATTTGTTTATTATCAATAAGATCGATTTGGCCCCCTATGTCGGTGCCAGCCTCGAAGTGATGGAATCCGACACGCGCACGTTTCGCGGGGATCGTCCGTACATTTTTACCAACCTGAAAGACGAGGTTGGGCTGGCTGATGTCGTCACGTGGATCAAAGAAAATGCGCTGTTATCGGGTTTGCGCTAGCCATGGAAAACTTGACAGGTTTTTTGCGGCTAGCCGTACTCCACAAGCAAAACAGAACCATTCCGTATGATTCCTTTTATCGGGGGGCGTTCAAGATTACACAGCCGGTGTATCTGGACAATTCCGGGCAACCCTGTTTCTACCTCATGAATCCGGGGGGCGGTTACGTAGATGGGGACCAGTACCGGGCGGAAATCTGTTTAGATGAGGACGCCCACATGCTGTTGACCACCCAATCCTCAACGAAAATCTACAAAACCCTGAAGAGGCCGGTCGTGCAGGAAACGGTCATTACCTTGAAAAAAGGGAGCTTTCTCGAATATATACCGGACCCGATCATCGCCTATCAGCACGCCCGGTATCGTCAACAAACGGTTGTGAAAATGGAGCGGGGAGCCAGCCTGGTGTACGCGGAGATCATTACGCCGGGATGGTCCCCTGACGGTGAATGGTTTCGCTATGACTGGCTACAGCTAAAAACCCAGGTGTATCTGGATGAGGAGCTGGTACTCTTTGACCATTTGAAGCTTTGTCCGGGTGAGAGTGCGATGAAAGGCTTGGGGATGCTGGAGGGGTATACGCATGTAGGGTCTATGATCGTTATCGGAGAGCGAGCCACTGACTCATTTTTTGAGCGGCTGTCTGACGTTCTTGAGCGCAGTACGTTCCCGGTAAAGATCGGTCTGTCCATGCTGACGGAGCCTGGTTTTACCTTGCGTGTGCTGAGTTCTTCCACGCAGGATATCGAGAAGGTGTTTGAAGCCTGTCAACAGATGATACGTGAGCAATGGTTTGACAGAAAGCCCATCTCCCTGCGGAAGTATTAATCTCCCCTTCCTTTGGCGAGGAGGGGCATTAAGCCAGTTGAAGCACGAAGGAAAGAGGGATGACAAATTCAAACAAGGGATGTTTCATTGCTTTCCGCTGCGTTAAAAGGGATCTCGCAAGTGCTGTTGATCGAAAATGCCATCTCCGGCGTACTCATTCTGGCAGGGATCACGATTGCGGATTACCGGTTGGGGATCATTTCATTCGTCTCGGCATGGATTGGAGCCTGGATGGCGTATGCCGGCGGGGCAGACAAAGCGGCGGTGGCGCAGGGATTATTCGGCTATAACGCGGTCTTGTCAGGATTGGCCCTGTCTTTGTTTTTGAGTGGGGGGCAGCGCTGGTGGATTGCTCTTGCGGGAGCTGCGATCAGTGTTTTCGTCACGGCGGCGGTGATGTACATGATGCGCGGCACCGATGTTCCGGCGCTCACCTTCCCGTATATCATCCTGACATGGTTTTTATTGCTTATCCCGTATCATCTCGGATTTTTCGAAGCAAGCTCGGAGCTGGTCCCCCAGGATCTTGCCCATGCCACGTTTCACCAGGAGGGTACGATTCAGCTTTTGGACGGCTTGATAGACGGCATCGGACAAGTGTATTTCCAGCAGGGGGTGTTGACGAGCCTACTGATTTTGGTCGCCATTTTTTGGGCAGGTTGGAGGCTTGGACTTTATGCCGTCATCGGGACGGTTGTCGGTTGGCTGACAGCCTTTTTGCTGAACGCGGAAATTACTCTCCTAAACCTGGGGTTGTACGGGTATAACGCTGTGTTGACGATACTCGCTGTTTCTGCAGTATTTGCTACCGATCACCGTATGGCTACGTTGACGGGTATCCTTGCAGCCATCATTACGGTGCCCGTTACCGCAGGCCTCAGTAGCTGGCTCCAGCCATACGGTCTCCCCACCTTGACGATGCCATTTGTTCTGGTCACGTGGATGTTTATCGCCGCCCGTAAAGAGCTGAGCCGCATGTGAGCAGGGTCTGCCAACGATCAGAATGAGCCTTGATCTTTTCTTTTATTCGCGGAAAAGGATCAAAGCTCTTTTCTATGATGCTGAAAGGCAAGGAAAGGAAAGACTTTGTTACGGTAGGATGGTGTGGACAGAGTTAAATTCAGAATATTATAAAAATAAACAGGAGTTCGGTCTTGCGCAGCGAAAAATTTGGTAAGAAAGGAGGTGCAGTCAGGTCTGGGCTCGTCGCGAAACGTCTTTGGGTTCAACTGCAAATATGAAAAACGAAGGGTGGTTACTATGCGAACAGGTAAAAAAACAAAATGGATTCTGAGTGTCGTGACTTCGATCATTTTGCTTCTGCCGACAGCAGCACTAGCCGAATCGCCCCCACCGTCACTGGAGAAGAGCGCCGTCTCCAAAAATCCGCTGGTGGAGCAGAAGGTAGCGGCTACCTTATGGCTCAAATCGGCGGAAGGAAGGGCTCTCTCCTACCAGGCGTTTAATCTGGCCAAAATGATGTTCGACAAAGCTTTGGCGGAGAATGAGAAACATGAAAAATTGGCAGTGATTGTCGATATTGACGATACGATTATTGATACATCCGGATATACCGTAGATGTAATCATGGGCTTGGAGGCCTCCGGCGCAGCCTGGACAAACTGGGTGCAATCCCAGGCCGCGACTCCTCTTCCCGGTTCGGTCGAATTTTTGAATTACGTGGTGGAAAAAGGGGGAGATGTCTTTTACGTGACCAACCGTCTTCCTGACATCAAAGAGGCCACTCTCAAGAGCCTGGCAACCTTAGGATTTCCACAAGCGGAGTACGGACATTTGTTTATCAGGGAGCAGGGGATGGCTTCGAGCAAAGAGAGCAGAAGACAAGAGGTAGCCAAAAACCACAAGATCGCGCTGCTCATGGGAGATAATCTGGAGGACTTCTCCGACCTGTTCGCTCCGGTCAATGTGAAAAGCAGAGCGGAAGCCGTCGATCAGGCAAAAGATTTGTTCGGGACCAAATTTATCGTGCTGCCAAATCCGATGTACGGAGACTGGGAAAAGGCGATTGTAGAAAACAAAAAGGATTTGAGCATCGAGGTAACGAGAGAGCTGAAGATAAAGGCGCTTACTGGAAAAGATTGATTGGGGCAGGGGTGTGGAAAAACAGCAGTTGTTGCCGGATAGGATATATTCCGTGCTGACTGCTGTTTTTGTTGAGCAGCTTTTTTACTGTACAGCTACAATGGAGTGAAGAAATTTTTATAGACAATTTATAGCAAGCGTCATTATAATTTAGGTTAACAATTTTAGTTGTGTTGTATTTCAAAATTTACGGAAAATTAGAACGATGTGAGGGGCGGTATGATGTCCAGTTCCAGTCCAAACGAACCGAGTGTATTAAAACGAACGCTAACACTACGACATCTCATCATTTACGGGATGGTGATGATGGCTCCTCTGGCTCCATGGCAAGTGTACGGAATGGTTGCCCAAAGCAGTTTTAACATGGTGCCGCTCGTATATGTAATCGGCATAATTCTGATGTTTTTTACCGCATGCAGCTATGCGCAGATGAGCAAGGAATTTCCCAATGCAGGCTCCATTTACACGTATGTCTCCAGGGGGATCAATCCCCATGTCGGCTTTGTAGCCGGTTGGACGCTGTTATCGGATTACATTTTGGCGCCAGCGCTTCTGTATTTGTTCGCCGGCATCTGGATGTCAGGGATCACGCCGGAAATTCCATCGATTGTCTGGAGCCTGGTGTTCCTGGTGTTTAACACGGTAATCAATATCCGGGGGATCGAGACGAATGCAAAGGTCAACCTCGTCCTGTTCTGGGTGCAGATCGTATCCTTGCTCGTTTTTATCGGTTATGCCATCAAGTTCATCTTTGTGGACGGGCACGGAGTCGCGGGTTTTTCCATCGCCCCGTTCTATCAGGCAGAGCATATTGACTTGCCCTTTATCGCGACAGCGGTATCGATCGTGGTCCTAGGATTTCTGGGATTCGACGGCATCTCCACACTGGCAGAGGAAGCGAAAGATCCCAAAAAGACCATTGGCAAAGCCAGCGTTCTGGCCCTGGTGATTACCGGTCTTATTTTTCTCGTTCAGTCGTATATGGCGGCGTTGGTGCATCCGAATTACACCGATTTGGACCCGGACATGGCATTTTTTGATATCGCCAAGGAAGTGGGCGGTTCCGGCTTCTATGTCGTGATGATCATCGTAAACGTACTCGCAGTAGGCATCGCGGTAACCCTGAACGTGCAGTCGTCGGTTTCCCGGATTATCTTTGCGATGAGCCGTGACCGTGTGATTCCGGGGGCATCGTTTTTGAGCAAAATCCATCCAAAGTTCCAGACACCTGTCAACGCGATTCTGCTCTCCAGTGCGGTTGCGCTCATCGTCTCCAGTACCTTGTCGCTTGAGACGATCCTGCTGTTCATCAACTTTGGCGCGGTGACTTCCTTCATGGTTTTGAATCTTACCGTGATTTACTATTTCTTTGTTCGCAAAGGGCAGCGGGATGGAAAGAGTATCCTCTTTTATCTTCTGTTCCCGCTCATTGGTTTCTCGGTGTGCGCGTTTGTCTGGACGGGCTTTGATTTCGCTACGTATTTGGCCGGCTTTAGCTGGATCGCGGTGGGTGTCATCGTTGGTTTCATCAAATCAAAAGGCTATAAGGAGAACAGTCCCGTGTTAAAGGACATGTAAACCATTTCAATCTCAAAATGAAAACAAGGAGTGGAATTCAAGATGATGTTACAAGCAAAGGTTGCGATTGTTACAGGAGGAGCACAGGGAATCGGAGCTGCGATCGTCCGCAGATTTGTAGAGGAGGGCGCCCGGGTGGCCATCGCTGACATTCTCGTGGAAAAAGGAGAGCAGCTTGAGCAGGAGCTGACGGAGCAAGGCCACGACGTCGTTTTCATTCGGACGGATGTATCCCAGACAGAGAGCGTAAAGGCATTTGTCCAAAGTGTGATCGATCGTTATGGACAAATTGATATCCTGTGCAATAATGCGGCGGTGAATATCCCCGGCTCTGTAGAAGAGCTGGAAGAAGAGTTGTGGGATAAAACGATCAACGTGAATATAAAATCGCAATTCTTGATGTCCAAGTACGTCCTGCCTCATATGCGCAAGCAAGCCAAAGGGGCGGTGATCAATATGGCTTCAGCCAACAGTTTTGTAGCGGAGCCAAGGCTGGCGGCCTATGTCGCGAGCAAGGGAGCCATCATGCAGCTGACAAAAGCGATGGCACTGGATTGTGCGCCAAACATCCGCGTGAACTGCATCTGCCCGGGCTGGGTGGATACGACCTTTAACGATGCCCATGCGGCACTGTACGGAGGACGTGAGAAAGTGCTGGAGGGACTGGCCAACGTGCAAATCATCGGGCGCCCGATCCAGCCGGTCGAAATCGCCAATGTGGCGGTGTTTTTGGCATCGGATCTCTCTTCCTGCATGACCGGTGTGCCTGTTCTGGCCGATGGCGGAATCACGGCCGGGATCGCGTAACGTTTGGGCCCAGGCTCATTGGTTGTTGGGTACCGGACAAGCTTGCATGCTGGATGAAGCTGCTGAAAGTAGACAAGTGAAAAACAAGGTTATCTAAATAAGGGTGACCCGTGAGAAGGGCATTTTGAAAAAAGTGCTCCTCTTGCGGGTCATTTGTGTTTGGGTCAGGGAAAATCAGAGTTCCTGCCCAGGAAATTAAGGGAACTCCCTGATTGTTCCAACCAGACCGGATCAATACAATGGTGCTGGTAGCCTGTCTGGGAGAAAGGATGATTCTCATGAATTTCCATAAACCGGAGTTAGTTGTCTCCGCAGGAAGCATAGAAGAAGCCGAGAAGCTGTTCGCGGCCGGGGCAGATAGCGTGAACGTCGGGACTGCTCAGTATTCTTTGCGCATGCCAGGGGATTTTTCACTGCCGATGATCGGGGAGGTTTCCCGTATCGCTCATGCGCAGGGGAAAAAGATATACGTTTCTATCAATTCGCTGCTCCATCACGAGGAGCTTGGCAGCCTGGAGGGGTACATGCAGCAGCTCGCGCAGTACGAGGTGGACGCCATCGTCTTTGGCGATCCAGCCGTGCTGATGACGGCAAGAAAAGCAGCTCCTTCGCTGAAGCTGCACTGGAATACAGAAACCACATCAACAAACTTTCGGACCGTGAATTTCTGGGCAAAGCGAGGGGCGAGCAGCGCTCTGCTGGCGCGCGAACTCTCGATGCAGGAGGTGATCGGCATTAAAGAGCAAAGTCAGATTCCGATTCAGGTGCAGGTTCACGGTATGACCTGCATTTTTCATTCGAAGCGCTCCTTGGTCAGCAATTACCTGCATCTGCAGGAGAGCGGAGAGAGCGATGACAGGGAAAAGGAGATGTTCCTGAAGGAAAATTCGCGGGGCGGGCAGCACTACCCGATCTTCGAGGACAGGAACGGCACCCATGTAATGAGCCACGAGGATATCTGCATGCTGGAGCACCTCGGGACGCTCGTCCAAAGCGGGATCAATTCATTGTATGTGGAAACGCTGGGCAAGCCGCTCTCGTACAATTGCCGCGTGGTGTCCATCTATCGTGAGGCCATCGATCTGCTTTCAGAAAATCCGGAGGCCGCGCAAGATCCGGCATGGATGGAAGAGCTGCAAGCGATTCAGCCGGCAGGTCGTCCGCTGGGGACAGGCTTTTATTTTCGGGGGCAGGTTTACTAGGAGAGGAGTGGAGTTGCAATGACGAATCAGAAGATGGCCAAAAAACCGGAATTGCTCGCTCCTGCCGGCAATCTGGAAAAGCTGAAGTTCGCCGTACTTTACGGTGCGGATGCCGTCTACATCGGCGGGCAGCAATACGGGCTGCGAGCAAAGGCGGGAAACTTCACCTTCGAAGATATGCAGGAGGGTGTAGCCTTTGCCCACGAACGGGGAGCGAAGGTGTATGTGGCGTCCAACATCATGGCGCATAACGAAGATTTTGCAGGGATGGCGGAGTATTTTCAGAGGCTGCAGCAAATTGGCATCGATGCGGTGATTATTGCCGATCCCGCTATCGTAGATGTGTGCCGGGAAGCAGCTCCCGATCTGGAGGTGCATATCAGTACACAGGCGTCCATCACCAACTGGCAAGCGGTGCAGTTCTGGGCGGAGGAAGGGATTCCCCGCGTCGTGCTGGCACGTGAGGTCTCGCTCCAGGAAATTCGGGAGATCAAACAGCATGTCGATATCGAGATCGAAGCGTTCGTACACGGCGCCATGTGCATATCGTATTCGGGCCGCTGCGTACTCTCCAACCATATGACGGATCGCGATGCCAATCGCGGCGGCTGTGCCCAATCCTGCCGCTGGAAGTATGAGCTGTACGAGGAAGCAGAGGGAGGCGAGCAGCCGTTGTTCGCTGAGGGGGATGACGTCTTTACGATGAGCTCCAAGGATTTATGCATGCTGGAGCATATCCCTGAGATGATCGAGGCGGGTGTGGACTCGCTGAAAATCGAGGGCAGAATGAAAAGCATCCATTACGTCGCCACCGTCGTCAATGCCTATCGGCAGGTGATTGACGCCTATTGGGAAAAACCGGATACGTTTGTCTTTCAACCGGAGTGGAAAGAAGAGATTATGAAGGCGGCCAATCGTCCGCTGACTACCGGCTTTTATTTTCACCAGCCAACGGAAGATGATCAGATTTTTGGCGTTCCTCCCAAAATGACAGCGTATGATTTTTCCGGGCTGGTGCTGGCGTACGATGAAGAGACAGGCATTGCCAAAATCGAGCAGCGCAACCACTTTACACGCGGCCAAGAGGTTGAATTTATCGGACCCAAACGGGAGAAGTTCGTCCAGCGGATCAAAGAGATGTGGGATGAAGCGGGAAATCCTTTGGAGGAAGCGCGTCACGCCATGCAAACCGTGTTGCTGAAGGTGGAGAAACCGGTGAAGCCTTATGATTTGATGCGGACGGAGAAAGTACGAAAGTAAAATGTATCGGTAAGCTTTTTGCATCAGTCCCCGCTCGGGGATTTTTTTTATTTCACCATGGTATTGCCCCAATCTTCCGTCCCCCGCATCTTTTTTACACTTTTTTTAGACTTTGTTTAGAGCGCTTTTAGAGCCGAAGGTTAGGATGAGGACAGGAGGCGAACTGGCAGACAGGGAGCTTCCCCCAAAAAACAGACGGAGGTACAAAACCATGAAGAAAAAATGGCTGGCAATGGCGGGCGGAATCGGCGTCGGCGCGGTGCTTTTGGTGACCAGCGGTCTTTCAGCGAGCGCCAATTATACCGGATACGAGGCTTACAAAGACGCATGGAAACAGACAAAAGGGATCGACAGTCTCGGCGGACAACTGCACGTGACAGTCAGTGACAACGGAAAGAGCTTGATTGCGGTGGATTCGCGATTCAAGAACAACAGTGACCAGAAGGCGGCCAGCGCTGCGGTGCAGATCGACGATGGCACCCATCATCATGACTTGAACGTTTATCACCAAGCAGATAAAACGGTGTTCAAGAGCGGTGAGAGCGAAACTTACTATGTGATGGAGAAGCAAGGTCCAGCATGGCAAGCAAAAGGGAAGCATCCGGAGATGGCTGCCGAAGTGGAGAACGTCATTGACGGTCTCGTAGGCAATCTGCGAAACAACGTCACGCTGACGGATGATGCCGATGGCGGCAAGCAGGTATCGCTGCACTTGTCAGGAAGCCAGATTCCGAGCGCGGTTCATGCACTCGGTTCGCTGCTGGTAAAGAACGCTTCGCTGCATGATCACGAGGGCATGAAAGAGCAACATGAAAAGGTTCCATTCGCCCCTGCGCAATTGGATGTTGATTTTCCCAAGCTGACAGATCAAATCCGCGTGCAGGAAATCAATCTCGATGCGACGATTGATGCGGAGAATTATCTGAAGCACCAAACAGCCGTATTCAAGATCGCCGGGAAGGACGCTGCGGGAGCAGAGCATGAGGTAGAGGTGAAAGTGGACGTCGAGTTGAACGGCATCAACCAAACCACACCGGATACAGTCGATTTGAGCGGCAAGCAGGTGGAAACCATTCAGCGGGAAAACGGGAAGCAACACAGACCGTGGTAATGAAACGGCCGGGTAGCATCTGTGCATGCTATCCGGCCATCCATCTCGAAAAAGCGGAGGGGAGAATTGCTGTGGAAACCCTAGTCAAAGTGCAGGGACTGACCAAACAGTATCGAAATGGCCGGGGAGTACGGGATGTCAGCTTTGAAGTCGCCAGAGGGGACATCTTTGGATTATTCGGCCCAAATGGAGCGGGCAAGACTACGCTGCTCAAAATGATGACCGGCTTATGCCGAGCGGATCGCGGAAGTGCTATTCTGTTTGGCTATGAGCTGACGAGTGAATTTGAAAAAGCGATGGCGCAGGTCGGCTGCATGATCCAGACGGCTGATGCCTACCCGTACCTGAGCGCACTGGATCATCTGAAGCTGGCAGCCAGGCTCTATCCGGAGCAGCCGAAGGCGAGAATCCAGGAAGTTCTCGATGCGGTCGGCTTGGGTGCGTACCGTCATGAAAAGGTAAAGGGCTTTTCGACGGGGATGAAGCAACGGCTGGCGCTTGCGGAAGCGCTTTTGTCCGCTCCGCAGCTTGTCATTTTAGATGAGCCGACGAACGGCCTGGATATCGAGGGAGTGGTTGAGTTTCGCGAACTGATTCTGCAGCTTGCTCGGGAAAAAGGGGTGACTTTTGTCATCTCTAGCCATTTGATCGACGAAATGGAGCGAATCTGCAACCGGATCGGGATTCTGAACAATGGCAGGCTCATCAGCCAGGGAAATGTTGACGAACTGTTGAACAGCCAGGTGACGCTGGAGCAATTTTACCTGTCCCAAATCCAAAACAGGAAGGAGAAAACTGCGCATGCAGCTTCTGTACGCTAGTACGCTGAACGAGGCCGAGAAACTGCTTTGGCAGAAGAAAACGAAGGTGGTACTTCTTCTATCTATGCTAGTACCTGTCATTTCCGCGATGCTGCTTTCCCGGTTTCAAAGCAATACCGGGATCGCCTTCGGGGCGGGAACTGCATTTCCGCTTTTGATGCTGAATCTCTTTACCACGGTATTGCTGCCGCTGTTTTTGTTCATGACGGTTGCCGACATGTTTGCCGGAGAAGCAGCGTCTCGTGCGCTAAAAAATGTACTGGTGCGTCCAATCTCCCGGGTAAAAATCTTTACCTCCAAGCTTTTGGCCATGGCACTGTTTCTTTTCGTCCAATTGGCGATTATTTGGGTGAGCTCTACCTTGGCGGGGCTATTTTTGGACAGTTCGGCCGTCTTCTCCGGATTTTTGGAATCCGCAGGTGCTTATTTGGCTGCTTCCCTCCCGCTGATGGCGATGGGTCTGTTCGCTGTTCTTCTTTCTTTGTGCTGGCATAGCAGTGTAGGCGCCTATGCGTCGTGCATGGTTGTGTATCTGGCGGCAAAGCTGTTGCCCTATCTCTTTCCGCAAGCTGCGACCTGGTCGTTTTTCAGCTATACGGATTGGCATATGATGTGGATCGGAAATGCAGCTTCCTTCCAAACCCTGTTTCCCGTTTTCGTCTTCCTGCTTTCCAATTGTATAATGGGGTATACAGCAGGGTGGTACCTGTTTGAGAGAAAACAATTCTAACCAAACGGGAGATGCGTGATGACGATCAGGGTAAAGCTGCTGTTGTCTTACATCGGCATGATTTTGATTCCGATGATCATATTTTTTCCGCTTTCTTATCTGCTCAGCGGATTCTTTCTGGGGGACTTTCAGGAAGGAAGCGAATCTCGTCAGGGGACACCTCAGGAGCTGGGACAGGACATCAAAAAGCTGATGGAGCAGAGAGACGAACTGTTTGCCGGCCTCCAGTTTATGGCCCGCTATGAGCCAGAACGATTGACCGACAGGGGGTTTTTGGAAAAGGCAGATGCGGAGTTCAAACAGCTTCAATCTGGATTTGTCGTGTTAAAAGAGGATAGCGTGATCTATGTCTCTTCTTTTCTGGAGGGGGTGGATTGGGCCGCCGAGCTTCAGTCAGGTTCGAAGCAACGAGACAAAATGAATTTTCACGGCAGAGAAATGGATGGACATCTGGCCGTCAATACCTACGAATTTCCGTTCCAGGATCATCGTCCGGGCACCATCTATCTGTTCACGGATACAAAATCGCTCTTTCAGACATTCAAAAAAGTGATTCCTGCCTTCTTTCTTACTTTTCTAATCGTGATTGGTTTAACCAATGCCTTGTTAACCTATTTGATTTCCCGCAGCATCATCAAGCCTTTATATGCATTGAAACGAGCGACAGAACACATCAAGGAAGGAAATCTCGATTACGAAGTAGGGCTAAAACGGAAGGATGAGATTGGCGAACTGAGTGCCGCCTTTGAAGAAATGCGCTGCCGTTTAAAAGAGTCGATCCATCTGCAGCTGCAGTACGAAGAGAATCGAAAAGAGCTGATCTCGAACATCTCCCATGATCTGAAAACCCCGATCACCGGTATCAAGGGATGTGTCGAAGGGGTGCTGGACGGCATTGCCGACACACAGGAAAAGCAGGAAAAATACATGCGTATGATTTATAAAAAAGCGACGGAAATGGACCGGTTGATCGATGAACTGTTTCTGTTTTCCAAGCTCGATTTGAAACGGCTGCCTTTTCACTTTGAACAGATTGATCTGGTCGCGTATTTGACCGACTTCGTCGAAGAGCTGCGGCATGATCCGCGAAAACAGGGAATCTCCTTTTACTTTTCCCCTGGCGTTAATCCATCCGTATACGTTCTGGCAGACCGCGAGAAGCTGAGCAGAGTCATGACGAACATCGTCAATAACAGTGTCAACTATATGCAAGGAGAAAGCAAAGAAATCCGGCTGGGGCTGCGAGATAGCGAAAAACAGGTTACCGTAGTCATCGAAGATAACGGGGTGGGCATCACGAGCGAAGCGCTGCCGCATATTTTTGAGCGGTTTTACCGGGCGGAACCATCCCGTCAGTCGAAGAACGGGGGCAGCGGTTTGGGACTCGCCATCGTGAAACAGATCGTGGAAGAGCATGGTGGACAGGTATGGGCGGAAAGCAAGCAGGGAGAAGGAACCCGTATCTTTTTTACCCTCCCAAAAACAAACGGGGCAAGTGGTGAGCGAATATGAAAAGGATCTTAATCATTGAGGATGATCCCGTCATTGCAGAAGTGCAGAAGGATTATTTGGAGGCGAGCGGTTTTTCGGCTGACGTGGCACAGAGCGGCGATGTCGGGCTGCAAATGGCGCTGAATCACCCGTACGACCTGATTATTCTTGATCTGATGCTGCCGCATACGGACGGCTACGACATCTGCAAACAGGTGCGGCGGGAAAAAAATATCCCCATTTTGATGGTCTCGGCCAAAAAAGAAGAAGTGGATAAAATTCGCGGTTTGGGCATGGGGGCGGATGATTATGTGATCAAGCCTTTTAGCGTGGGGGAGCTTGTCGCCAGGGTCAAAGCCCATCTGGCCCGTTACGATCGATTAATCGGCAGCGACGAACGCAAAAAAGACGAGATCAACATCAGAGGGATTCGCGTTGACAAGCTTTCCCGAAAAGTGTTCGTGAATGAAAAAGAAGTCCTGTTTACCACCAAAGAATACGACCTCTTGCTGTTTTTGCTGATGAACCCCAACCGAGTGTTTAGCAAGGATGAGCTGTTCGAAAAAATTTGGGGACTCGATTCACTGGGCGATATTGCCACCGTGACCGTTCATATCAGCAAGCTTCGTGAGAAAATCGAGGCGAATCCGTCCAAGCCGCAGTATATTGAGACGATCTGGGGCGTCGGCTATCGGTTTAATCTGTAAGATTGTTTGCGGAGACCACCTGTTGGAGGTGGTTTTTTGTGGAGACGGGGCCGTAGCGAGAAGAAGCATGTTTCCCTGCTAAGCTTCGTATTCCGCCCGCTAGGGAGTATACACTGTCCGCTCCTGGGGGATTCGCAGGGGATCGCAAAAGCCGCATCGCTTCGGAGTCATCCCATAGCTGCGCTCCTTTTTCCCGCGAATCTGATGACAATGATTGATAGCATTTTTGGTGGAAAAGATATATTACCTAAGACAGAAGGACATTTTACCTTAGTTTTCTTCAACCTCCAAAACGTTAATATGTAACAACAGCGGAGAACGTCCAAATTTCAGAATTCGGGCAGATAATGGGCTATAACAATTTTAATGTTTCAACAATTCATTCATCTGATTTAATATTAATAAATTGTGTAATCTTGAAATCATCCCAATACCTATCAATTTTAAAAGTTTCATTTTCCGGTAATAGAGTTACTTGAGCTACTCCTAGTATGACATCATTTTTAGCTAAGTTTTTTAAAGAAATCTTGTAACTAATGTCAATTGATCCGGATACCGTATCTCTTTTGAAATCAGTAATTTCGATACCTTCTACAGTTAAAAAGATGTCATTATAAGCTAAATAGGCAGCGATAAAACCTACGCTTTCTTTATCCAGATATTCTATTTCTTTCCCTGTTAGATAAGGTGTTACTTTTTTTTGTATTACTGATATATAAGCAGTAAAGTCATCGGGTGTTTTTATATAGTCTTCTTTTTTAACTTCGTAATTAGCTTTATGAAAATCAATTAATAATTTTTTAGCTTGTTCATTTAGCTCTTCATTGGAAACGTCAGATGAACAGGCAGTGAGACTAAACAACACAAAAAGAGTTGTAAATAAAATCCTCAAATGTATTCAGACCCCTTTCAAGTTCATTTATTGATTTGTTTCAATTTTATCACTTTAGCAGTATGAATGGAAATGACTGTTAATTTTTTTCAAAATGAACTTTCTTTTCAAATGAAATGATCTTGCTTTTATCATTTAAAAAAGCAAGGAAGAAGCAGTATGTCCGGAGAAGAATCATGTTTCCCTGTGGAGCGGACAGTTGAACCTCCTTTGCGGAGCGGAATACGGAGCCAAGCAGGGAAACATGATTCTTCTCCCTACAGCCTCGTTGACACGAACTAAGGTCAGGAGAGAAGCAAAAGCAAATGTTCAAAAGAACAGACCGAAGACAGGAAAAACGCGGTTGCACATCAACATATCCGCGTTTTTGCTATTTCTCATACGAGTGAGTGTCACAAAATCCCTGTAGCTGGATCAAATGGATGAATCGAAAACAGAAAGGATGATTCCAGATGAAAAAATCACTCGTTTCCATAAGCTTGCTCGCCCTGTTCGCCACCGCTGCCCCGACACTTTCCGGCATGCCTTTTACAGCACAGGCAGCCAATCCCACACCGGCACCAGCTGAACAATGGAAAACGATTGCCGAGCTGGACCCGAAAGTTGTTGAGGCGGCAAGGCAAGCCATGCAGGCGCTGGCAGAGGGAAAGGTTATCGAGATGGATGAGGTCAGAGGGGCCAATCAGGACTGCTGGGTACTGGCGGCGAAAAACAACAGAGGGACAGTTCTTGTTACCAAAGACAAGGGTGAGATTGTCTCTGTGCGCGTGAAATTCACTCTCGACGAAATCAATTCGGAGTTGAGAAAGACTTTCCAAAACACGCTGAAGGAGCTCGATCCCAAGAAAGAGTTTTCAGTAAGTGAGGTAGAGCGGATAAAATGGGAAAAGGAAAACATTTGGTCGTTTTTGGGAGAAAAAGGATATGTGTCGATCGATCCGCAAACGGGGAAGGTGATTTCTGCAAACATGAGCTATTCACTTCAGGAGGTCCCCCCGCAAGTCGTCCAAACCGCTCAGCAGACGCTGAAGGCTTTATCCGGTAACCAAGGAAGTTCACTCTATCCCGCGGTCACGCTCTATCATCATCCGCAGGAATTCATCAGTAAGGTCTGGGCGTTTAGGGATGCGGGAGGGAATTACGGTGTAGAGATCGGGGCAGACACAGGCAAAGCGGTATCACTGGATAAGCTTGCGGAAATCAGTGGAGATAAATTTGTCAACCAACAAGACATTCCGAAGGTATTTGCAAAACCGTTCTATACAACAGAAAAAGCCATTGTGGCTGCCAACCCGCTTGTGAAAAAGCATTTTCAGCTTGATTTGACCGGGTACAGCGTAGCGGTACAGTACGATACGTACACGTTTACCAAACCGGGAAAACCGACAGTGATCGGAAAAATTAATAAAAATGGAATCTTTTGGAATTTTTTGGCGACCCCGGAAAACGGGTTGGCGAAATAGGAATGCTTCAGGATAACAGACAAGGTTTGAAAAGCATCTGTCGTCTTTTGGACCGATGGGGAACAGAGAGGGTCAGGGCCATATGACGGGAAGGGGATCTATGAGCGTGTACCAAGATACCAATCAGGCGGATCAGGCGCTTCGCATGACCCATGAGGCTGTCTTGGAACAGATGATGAGACAGTACGGAGACAAAATCATTCAGATGGTCTATCTCATCGTCAAAGACCGCAGCATGGCAGAGGATATTACCCAAGAGGTTTTCCTGAAGGCATTTCGCAGCTTGCATACCTTTCGGGCGGAGAGCAACATGAAAACCTGGTTGTATCGGATTGCCATCAACGAGTCAAAAAAATACCTGCGTTCCTGGTCCTTTCGCCGCATCTTCTCGACCTTCCTCAAAGATGGACTCCCGGATCGCGAGGACGACGAGCGGGTAGAGCAAGCCGTAATCGGAAATTGGACCAAAGAACAAATTGCGGAGAGAGTCATGGCGATGTCACCGCGGTACAGGCAAGTGATTGTGCTTCATTACTATGAAGACTTGCGAATTAAAGAAATCGCGCAGGTGATGGATGTATCGGAAGAGGTAGTGCGGGCGAAGCTGTCACGGGCGCGCAAACAATTCAGGACACTGTTGGAAAAGGAGGGATTGGAATGGACGTAGACAAAGAGCTTCGCGAAGCGGTCCAAAATTCCAGCCGTAAAGTGGTACAGGATGTGACATTCACGCCCGAATTGGAGAAACGAATTTACGATCAGTTGGCAACCAGGCGAAAAAAGTCTAGCCGGATATACATGTTTGGAACGATTGCAGCTTGCCTGGCGCTTGCCCTCGGTGTGTGGACCGGGATGCCTGCGGAGTTTAAGGAGGGCTGGCAGCAATCGGCCTCCATTCTATCGGAACAAAAAGCCAAGGCAATGGTGCAAAAGGCATTGCAGCCGCTCCAAACAGCAATCCCAGAGCTCAGCAGCTATCAGCTGGAAATAAAGGACACAGCCTCAGGGACGATTCAAGCCGTACTGAGAAAAAGCGACCGTGAGTTTGCCAAAGTGGCGATTAATCGGACCAGTCAGGATGTGGAAGTTTTTAAATGGACGACGGGCGAAACGGACCTGCAAGCGCCGTCGGAAGAGATGGCAAAAGAGAAAGCAACTGCGTTTCTCCGCACATTCCTCGGAGAGAAAAGCGAGCAGTACCGACAGGTGGCCGCGAGGGAAATTTATCGCCCCCAGAATGGCTACCTGGAGCTGGATGTGAACGGCATGTATGTCGCCTTTAAACAGACGGGGAACGGAAAAGGGGCCACGTCTTCCGATCTCTCGGTATGGGTAGACGGTTCCGGCCGCATCGTATCCTACGGTTATATCAACCAGGACGAGCAAGCACTCCTGGCCAAACTGGAGAAAGCACTTCCTGAATGGAAAGCTGATTATGTGCTGGCAAACAAAGATGCCTCATCTTCCGGCCATGCGCTGACATTGGCGGGAGCAGACAAAAAAGGGCATACCGCCCTGGTCAGTGTGGGGAGAGACGGTCATACACTGCTTTCCTACCAGGTTGGGAGAATGGGTGATCAGGTCGATCCGCCGGAATGGGCGCCAAAATCGCTCGCGCTCGAAAAAGCCAATCAGTTTTTACAGCAGATCCTGGAGAAAGACTGGAAAAACTATCGCGAAACGGGTAATACCGATATCCCTCGGTACAGGCGCTATCATGATGGTCTTCCGGTGTTGGAGGATCATCTGTACGTAGCTGTCGACAGGGAGGGGCGTGTATTGGGCTACGGGAAGTCGGTGGATCAGATCGATCTGGCGCGTCTGCCCGACCCGTCAAAGGCGTTGCCCTTGCAAGACGCCAAACAGGCTGTAGCCGAGAACATGAAGCTGCGCTATATCGAAAACGTCGTCTTCAAGCGGGACCCGGTTACCCGCGAGCCGGTCGAGGCCGGTCCGTTGCTGGAATACACACCCGCCGTTGCTTATCTGCAGATGGGAGATACTCGCTCACTCTACTGGTATATTGATGCGGAGACAGGAAAAATCAGATACGGACTGGGGAACAACGGGATGGAGTATGATCAACTCTCCACGCACGAACCAATCCGTATGGGGACAGGAAAGCCTGATCAACCCGCTGTCAAAACGAAGGAAGAAGCCGCCAGATTGCTGACAGATGAATGGGGCGTCCATCTTCAGGGATTGAAACTGCATGAATATGACCGAGAAGACGGTAGAAAACAGAAAGTATACAAATGGGAGACAAAAGATCAGAAGCGATTGGAAGTCGTCACGGATGGACAGACAGGGCGTGTCATTCAGGTGGAAATTCCGCGAACAGACACTCAGATCACGGTCTCACAGCAGGATGCCTTCCAGGAAGCGATTCGTGTCCTCAAAACGTATACAGACCCCGGTGTAGAAGAAGTACAGCTCAGTCAGGTGATAGAGCCGGGCCAGTCTACTCCCGTCTCTTCCGGCGACTGGCAGTTTGAATTCATCAAGAGTCATGAGGGCGTACCTGTTCTTGAGCAAAATGCGAACGAAGCGTATATTGTCACGGTCGACCCGTCAACAGGAAAAGCGAATGGATTCTTGAACAGAACCGATATGACCGCTGCAGTGGCGCTCCCTGACAAGAAGCGGGCAATTTCTGTCGAGCAGGCTGCTCAAGCCTACCTGAACATCATGCCGCTTCAACTGGCCTATACCCTGAAGGGGGTAGAGGGAGAGAAGCTGGTGGAGCCCAAGCTGATTTATGTGCCGATGAACGAGGAATATGCCGAACGCATCATCCATCTGGATGCTATCACCGGTAAAGCAGTCATCCGGTAAGGGCAAATAGCAAAATACAGCATCCCGTTTCACTTTTCAAGTGGCGGGATGTTTTTTTGCTGACAGCATACGGTTTTAGTCCACGTTTAGAAATTTTTTTGGTAAAAGTTGAAACGAAAAACGACTTCATTCGAATAAGGGGTGAGTTCAAACAAAAAAGGAAAAAAACACAAGAAGTAATCAAAAAAGTGAGGAGAATACCATGAAAACATTTTCACAAGGCATGTTGGTACTGCTCGCTGCCAGTATGGTGGCGGCGACCCCGATTGGCGCGAGTTCAACGAATGTCTCTGCTTCGGCAAAAGCAGAAAGCAATGCGTCGGCACAGATCGACCCTCAACTGATGGAGAAAATTGAAAAAGGGTTGGAAAAGGCCAATCGCTTGCTTCCTTATCTGAAGGATTACCCCATCCTGGAAGTAAAGCTGGATGAGAAAGAGGCATTGCTTATCGTAACAAAGTACCAGTCTCAGGAGAAGAAGATCCCAAACGTCTCTTTCACCTTTGATCAGCAGACAGGAGACCCCCTTACCTTTCGCCATGTAAAAGGGACTGGAGGTTTCCAATCTACGTATCCGCCCGAAAAAGCCAAGGAAGCAGCCGTTGCCTTCATGAAAGCGTGGTACGGGGAGGATATGGGCGGCTATCAGGTGAATGAGACAGTGGATATGGGCAAAACCTCTGTTATATTCCATAAAATGGTAAACGGCATTCCTTTTCGCAATGATACGGTCATTCTTACGGTGGACAGTGACGGCTACATGCACTCAAAGGCAGTGGATGGCAACCGAAGAAAAGTGGTCCTCAGCAAGGAGCCGAACATCACGTTTGACGATCCGAAAGAAGCCTTGCCCAAGGAGCAGGTGGAAAAGACGTTTGCTGCCCACATGAAGCTCGTATACGCACGTGAGACAGATGGAAAAACCATCAGACTTCTCTATCGGCCGACGTCAGGAGACATCGATGCGCGTACGGGAAAAGCTCGTTCGGATTCCGGCGGCAGTCAGAGCCAGATGGTGAAAATCCAGCCAAAGGGCTTACAGCCGGCTGTGAAAACAAAAGAGGAGGCCGCTTCATTTCTCGCTGCCAAAACCGGCTTTGACTTTACGAAAGGACGCGTGGCGTTCCAGGAAGTGGAGGAGGGGAAAGAGACGAATTATCTCTGGCAGACAGAGACGGGGATCATCGGCTCCTTGTATGCGGACAAACAAACAGGAAAAATCACGCGGTATCAAGTACTGGACGGCCGGCAGAAAAACGGGGCAGACAAGAAGCTGAACGCCGAGCAGGCATTGAAAATCGCTGTGGCAGAGCTGTCGGAATATTTGCCTTTGGATATCAAAGAGGTGATGAGACTGGGAGCCGAACATTATTCTCAATACGATGAAAGCAAGCTGCTCCACACCTTTCAGTTCAGCTTGACTCATGGCGGGATTCCGGTTGAAGACACGATGCTGCTGGCCGATGTCGACGCGGTGACCGGAAAAGTTCTTCAGCTCGACTGGAGGCTCCAGGATATGGACTCGCAGCTGTCGTCGCTTCCTGACCCCAAGAAAGCGATCTCACCGGAAGCAGCGGCCCAAAAATACCTCAAAAAATATCCGCTCCAGCTCAATTATACCTTGGACGAGGGAACCGAGGAGAAGGCCACCAGGCTGGTTTATGCAATGACCGATATGGATTACGAGGTGGATGCGATCACCGGTGAGCTGTACCGCTATGGAGAGGAAGAGTAGGAACCCGTGATAGGTTCAGAAGACGGGGAGGGAGTCTGTTGTCAGATGATCTGGAAAAGCGGATCAGCGAGATTTACGAAACGTATTACGACGCTATTTACTATTTCCTGCTGTACTTTACGAATAGGCAGGAGGACGCTGAAGATCTGACGCAGGAAGTGTTTTCACGACTGTTAAAGGTACTGCCGCAGTACGATGGGCGTGTGACGATGAAGACATGGCTGTTCACGATTGCCAAATACGTGGCGATCGATCAATACCGCAAGCGGAGGTGGCAGCGGCTGTTTTCGGACAACTGGCTGGCCCGTCTCGTGACCAAAGAAGGACTGCCGGAACCGGAATTGGAGCTGAAGGAGGAGATGCGTCACATCCAGCAAGCGCTGCAAAAGCTGAAGCCGCAGCTTCGCATCATCGTGATTCTCCGATACATTGAGGAGTACAGTGTGAAGGAAACAGCTGAAATCCTCTCCATCCCGGAGACAAAGGTGAGAGTGGACTGTCACCGGGGGCTACAGTCATTAAAAAAAATACTGGCGCAGTCAGAGGAAGGGGGGATGGTCAATGGGTTTGTCAAATGATGAAGATCTCATCCAGATGCTGAGGCAAATCAAACAGGAGGCCAGGCTGCCTCGGCAGGATTGGAAGAGGATTGGCAAGGAACGGCTCATTCGTCAAGCGAGAGGTGTTCAGCGAAAAAGCGGGATGACCCAGTTTGCCGCATACATCGGAACGATTGCCGTAGCAGCGCTGATGGGCTTGTGGATCAACAAGGGATACATGGTTGAGAAGATACCACAGAGGTTGCCGCAGACTTACACGGCACAGACCATCGCGGAGCCTTCCTCTGCCATGTTGTCCCAGGAACAGAAAGAGGGGCAGGAGGCTTCCGCTGCGGCTCCGCCCGTCGAGCCGCTGGAATCAGTAGAAAAGCCGACTGCAGGAGGAAAACTCGCTGCAGGAGAATCGCCCGCTGCCCAAGAAACGGGCATGGGGAGCTTGCCCACTGAACACACTGTTCAAACTGGAGAAGGTGTTGTCCCCAACAAGACAGTGGACGCCACACCGCGCAGGATGACGGCTTTGGAAGAGCAGGCCCAGCGCTATCTGCGGGAGAAGCTCGGCGAGCAAGGCAAGGACTACGAGATCGACCCTGCCCATTCGCGTCAGCCAGAAGGATACATTGCTTTTCGGCGGCTGGTACAAGGCATTCCGCTCCAGCAAAGCAGCGCGGTTGTGGAAATAAATCCGGACAACGGCAAAATAAGTCTCCTGCTCTATCCCGAAGTGGAGAAGCCTCGGGTGACACCGCAGACTCCAGTGATCGACAGGGCAGCTGCGGCTCAGAAGCTGGCCTCTACGCTCGGACTGGTGTACGCAGGCAAGGAGCATCCCGTGCTTCAGTACCGGATCGATCCCGATGCGGTCGTCGATGCCAAGACAGGCGAACTCCTGGTAAGCAGGGAAGAAAAACGGGTAGCTTCCGTTCGGGGAGAGGGAAAAAAGCTCATCGTCAAAGATGCGGGCACGGCTGCTCAAGTCATGCAGCAAGAGTTTGGCATCGAGGTAAAAGGCGAAGCATTTATGACGATCGACGAGCAAGGGCTCTCCTTTAACTGGAGTCTAGGTGAAAATCGCAGGGTACGTCTGAAAACCACGGATGATGGCAGCTTTATCGGCTACTCGTTGGAAGGATCGTTTCAGCCGGCCGTCCAATCGAAGTCATCGCTTCAGCAGGCAGAGAAGATAGCGTTGGCCGGGTTGGCGAAATACCTCCCCGCCAATGTGGATCAGGTCCTGGTGAAGTCAGCCGGTCAGAATCAGGGCCAAGCGACCTTTCTCTTTGCGCCTATGTATCAGGGGGTTCCCGTGTTGGACGAATCTTACAAGGTCGCGGTGGAGATGACTAGCGGGATGGTGACCCGTATCGAGGGTGATTTTTCGCAGAGCTCGTTTGTGCTTCCAGATAAAGCGCAGGCACTCCCACTCAAGGATGCTGCCGCCCAATTTGTGCAAAACGTTCCGTTGGAGCTGGTCTATTGGGCGAAAGACAGAAACGAACCCGTTCTGGTCTACCAGATCAGGCAGGATACCCAACAGCCATGGGCAATCGAAGCGCTCACGGGCAAGATTGACTAAATCTGCTTCGGAATCAGCGCTCACGGATTGACTCCTGTCATGTTTCAATTGAAAGCATTGTTTTGGGAATCCAGCAGAAAAAGGGAGACGGGCTATGCTGCACCGTCTCCTTTCTTTGTAAAGCTCGTTTATTCATTATTCCTCGCTTTTGCGCTCTCTTTGTTTGTCTTTCCTTCTTGTTCATCCAAACCTTCCCGCTCACCTGAATCTTCCGGGTCTTCCGAGTAGTCCGGGTCGTTCTCTTCCTCTGTTTCCTCTTCTTCTTCCCAGTCATAGAGATCCTCAGCGGTCAGAAAGACGATTTTGACAGCGACAATCACCCCGTCCTGGTTCTGGCAGACGAAGGCTTCATAGGCACCGTCACCCAGCCCCGAACTGGAAACAGCACCGCCATTGATCAGGCCCGCTCCCAGCTCGCCCAGCGTTTGATCGCAACAGGAGGAATACCATTTGTCTTCCGGCATGAATTCGGTCGGGCCGATGACCGATTCATCATTGCGATAGACAGATTCGTCGAAGACACCTGCCTGTCCGCTGTCTACGCCAATCACAAACGAGCATGGCTCCCACGTAATATGGCCGAATTCCAAGAGCGATTCATGGTACACCATCAAAGCCGAGCAGCGATCTCCCCAATCACCCATATCCAGCTTTTCTACGACGGCGGTCCATTTACCCCGGGCAGCGTTTTCTACCACACCTTGGCACCAGATGTCCCGTTCATAGCAGGGATCCGATACCAGTAATGTACCGCTGTTGCTCTCAAATTCCCCAAGGGGGAAGCTTCTTGCCAACTGATCATAGCGTTCTTGCAGCTTTCGAGCCCGCTCGCGGATGGATGTTTGAAAGCGATCATTTTCTACGGCAGCCTCGCACACAGGGTCATCGGTGATATTTTCGATTAAACTGCGATCCCATTTAATCGCTTGCAGCAGGTAGTCGACCGCAGCTTCGGGCTGATTCAGAGAGCAAAGCGTTTTTCCCATGCCGTAAAGGAGGTCACCGTCTTCTGGAAACTGCTCCAAAGCCGTCTGATAATGCTCCCGCGCCTCCTCCCACCGGTTTTTTTCCATCAGCAACTTTCCCTTTTTGTAAGGGATCATCACATCGTCGGGCGTGACAGCAGTCCACCTCGTGTAGACATCGAGCAGCTTCTCATGGTCACCCAGATTCTCATAGCAATCCGCGAGAAAATGATAGGCGTCCGGGTCATCGGGGTCTTCGTCCACATAACTGACGAAAGCGGCAGCAGCCTGCTCACCACGATCTATCTCTTCATACAGCTTGCCGAGTCTATACCAGGCTACCCGGCAGCCCCCCAGCTCCGTCGCTTGCAGGTAGGCTGCCTCCGCTTCTTCATAGCGTTGCAAGCCTTTGAGCGCATTCCCTTTGTTGACGTATTCCACAGAGGAGGTGCCTCCCGAATTTTGGATGGCGGCCTCAATGTATGTCAGCGATTCCTCATAGCGCTCCAGGTTGTGCAGGGCCCAGCTTTTGTTGTTCAGTGCCGAGTCGAAAGCAGGCTGAATCCCCAGTGCCTGATCGAGAAGAAGCAACGCCTCTTCATTCTTTCCCTGATAGATGAGATACATGGCTTTTTTATTCAGCGCATGATAGTCGCGCGGGTCCTTTTTCAACTGATCGTCCAGGATCGAAAAGGCCTCTTCGGCTTCTCCCTTTTCCCAGAGTCGATCGAGAAGCTCATGGTCAATCGTATCAGGCTTGGTCTCCAGGAAAGGCGGCCGCAGCTTTTTTATCAATCCGAACGAAAGATAGTGAATCAGGAGGAAGAGCAGGTAGAGGACGAAATAAAATAGCAAATACAAAATCACAAACAACCGCTTTAACAAAAATCTCACCCTTTTTACTTTTTAACGGCCTACGAGATGGTGTATTAATTGTAACATTTCTGAATTGGTTTGGGTAAGCGGGATGTCTGATTGGGAGCCGTTCATACCAATACTTTGAAAAGAAACGCTGCCGTTTATGGGAAGGAGGAAAATGCCGATAAGGAGAATAGTAAAAAAAATGATCGAGTAAGGAGCATGATGGTGGAAACAGATTTCATCCATTTTAAAAGGCAAGAAGGTTTTCGATTCACCTTTCCTGCCCCTTTGGCCGCAACGTTTGCCATCCTGAAAATACAGGGGCGGGAAGTTGAAACCAAAAAAGGAGAAATACATTTGCTGGACATCAGCTTGAAAGGGGCAAAGGCCGTTTCACCGCTGAAAGTCCCGGAACATACGCAGGTCTTGATCGAGTTTACCCTAGAACGGACAGCTTTCAGCATCGTGGGGGAGTTTATCTGGCTGAAGCAAAGCCAAGAGGGATTTGTCTATGGCGTCCGCTTCTTACCGGAGAGTTATTCGGAGAATGAATTGCTGGATGAGCTGAAGTACATCTCCAGAAAGCAGCATGAATCGCGGGAAGAACAATCCGATGCTTCCAAGGCCTGATGTACACCGCCACTGACCCGGACAACACTGGAATAAGCTTGTGAGAGATTATGTCATTTTTGTGGAAAACCTGTCTTTATTGTCATAATCGTGGTATGATTTGGAAAACCCACAGTTGTAGTGCGAAAGTCCTAGTCGCCGACATGCATGTGGGTTTTATATTTGCCGATTTTCAGAAGCAGTGTAAAGAGAGAGAATACCAAGGACAGGTGGGAGTGGATTGACGATGAGTATCAAATGGAAAAACGTAGTGGCCGTTGCAGTTATTTTTGTCTCATTCATTGTGATTCAACTGTTTCAATACGTCACATCGGAGGCGCATTGGCGAGAGCTGAAAAAAGTCGAAGATCAGACATTAAAAGCGGCACTGTTGGCTGACGAGTTGAAGATCTCCGTGATCCAGGTGCAGCAGTGGTTTACGGACATCAGTGCCACGCGTGGAAAAGACGGGCTAGATGACGGCTTTGACATCGCTGAAAAGTACGCCAAGCTGTTCCATGAAAAACTGGACGAGATGGCGCAGATTTATCCGGAAGAAGCCGAGATGCTACAGGAGGCAAAAGCCTCGTTTGATCGCTATTACGACATGGGGAAAAAGATGGCGAATCATTATATAGAGGGCGGGCATGAAAAGGGAAACCAGATCATGGGGGATTTTGACAAAACCGCTGAAGACATCAATCAGCGCATTGACAACATCCGCGACAGCAAGCTGAGTGAAATTACGCAGTCGATCCTCAACATTGAAACAAACAACAAAGCGAATAACCAGCTTTCACTGGTCTTCTTTTTGACGGTGATACTGATCGGAATCGCGGTGGTTTACGTGCACAGCCGGGCGATTATCAATCCTTTGAAAAGATTGATTGCCGATACGAAACGAATTGCGGCAGGGGATCTCACCAGCGTGATCACCGTTTCCTCCAAAGATGAAATCGGACAGTTGAGCACCTCATTTGAAGTGATGAGAGTGAAGCTGGCAGAGCTGATCGGCCGGATTAATATCACCAGTCAGCAGGTAGCCACGTCGACCGAGGAATTGACTGCCGGGATTGGACAAACCACGATGGCTGCTGATCGGATTGCGGCTGCGATGGAGGAAGTCTCGAACAACTCCGAAATCCAGGCAAAGGGAACCAGCGAAAGCAGCAAAGCGATTGAGGAAATGGCGATTGGGGTACATCGGATCGCGGAAATATCCGGGGAGGTGGCGGAGCTCTCCAGTGCGACAGCGAAAGCGGCCTACACCGGGAATCAGTCGATCCAGCTGGCGATCAGTAAAATGGATACCATCAGTGATGCAGTCCACCAGTCAGCTTCAGTCGTAACGGAGCTGGGCGAAAGATCAAAGGAGATTAACCAGATTATCGAGGTGATCACGGAAATCACCAATCAGACCAATCTTCTTGCGCTCAACGCTGCGATCGAAGCATCACGGGCAGGGGAGCAAGGGCGAGGATTTGCAGTGGTAGCAGGGGAAGTCAAGAAGCTGGCTGAGCAATCCAAGCAATCAGCAGAAATGATTAGCGACATGATCCGTCTGGTTCAGGAAGACACAGCCAAGGCGGTCCGCTCGATTGAGCAAGGAACACGGGAAGTAGAGGAAGGAAAAAGCATCGTAAACGAAGCAGGGGAAGTCTTCCGATGTATTTTGCAGGATGCGGAAAACACCGCCAGTCAGATTCAAGAGGTGTCGGCTGCCACGGAGGAGATGTCCGCAGGCTCCGAACAGATATCTGCGTCGATTACAGGATTAAACGACATGGCCAAGGTCTCTTTTGAAAAGAGTCGGGGAACAGCGTCCCATGTACAAGAGCAATTGGCTTCCATGGAGGGTATTTCCGAGGCTGTGCACAAACTGAGCGATATGGCGCAAGAGCTCAATGAGCTGGTTCATACCTTCAAGGTCGAGGGCAGCGAAAAATAGAGCGGAAATACACAAATAGCAAACAGAAAAACTTGGGCAAAGCAGATGCGCTCAGGTTTTTTTGTACTTTCGGAAATTGGATTTCGCTAACGCGTTAAATGATGAAAGTAAAACGGAGGCTATCGCTATTTGACTTGGCGATAAGCCAAGTTTTTTTAATGTCGACAGGAATGGATGAAGAACAGCAACCAAGGCTCCTCCCGGAAGCTTGGGGAAACCAAATTTTTCATATGAAAACGCCGAAAAGAGGAACGATCCGGACCTGCATGAAGAGCTTCTCTCCCACTCATACTACCTGCAAGAACGGGAATTGAATGGGTGATGGTATGGAAAAGGTGGGGCTTGTTTTGCAGGGCGGCGGAATGAGGGGAATCTACACGTCAGGGGTCTTGGACTTTTTTATGGAGCGACAGCTGTTTTTTTCTTATGTGTCCGCCGTATCAGCAGGAGCATGCAATGGCGCAGTCTATCTGGCCAGACAAAAGGGGCTTGGCAGAACCACAATCACGAAGTTTATTCAGGAGCGTCGATTTTTTCATCTGGGCAACCTGCTTCGCAAGCAAACATTGCTTGGCATCGACTTTATTTTTGATGAAATTCTGAGCAAACTGGCACCGTTTGATTATGATCGGTTTCACCAGTCAACCGAACATTTCGTAGTGGCGACAACCGATTGTCTGACGGGGGAGAGCGTCTATTATTCCAAGTCGCAGTGCGACGACATCTTCCTGGCCATTCGGGCTTCGTGCAGCCTGCCCTTTGTTTCACGCCAAGTGAAGATCGGGGAACGGTTTTTATTGGACGGCAGTATTGCCGACCCGATCCCTCTGAAAAAATCAATCGAAGACGGGAACGAGCGGCATGTGATCGTCCTGACGGCGCCGGCTTCTACACCTTCTGCCCGCTTTTTCTGGAACGTAAGCCGGCTGTATGATTCTGTATATCCCCGGGCTTCCGGCATCCGCAAGGCGCTGAGCCGCCACCTCGACACCTTTTACGAGAGCCTGGGAGTCGTAGAGAAACTGCGGGCAGAAAATCGTGCTTTTGTCATCTCTCCCACAGAGAGCTGCATCAGCAGTTTTGAACGAAATCACGGTCGGCTCCAGCAATTCTATGAGCGGGGGTATGAGGATGCCCGGGCGTGCTATCCACACCTGATGGATTGGCTGGAGCAGAGTGAAAGGCAGAAGAATGTCTCAACCAGTAGCCTCCGGACGTGACCACGCGTCCTCCTCCGTATCCGCTAGTCTCCCGGTTTTTCAGTCGCGCTGCGCATACCGTCCAGGAAAAGCTGAACGACCTCGGAAGCGAGCGCTTCTGGAGATTTGCGTCCCGGCAGCAGCTGTGTTGTCGTCAGACGCTCAGTGACGCCGACCAGGCTCTCCGCGACCATTTGCATATCGAGATGGCGGGCAAAATAACCGGCTTCCTGCTCAAAGACGAGGTTCTCGTGGAGGATCGACGTTACTTGCTTCTTCATCGCTTCAGCCTCTTCGGACAGGTAAAAACCAATTCGTGTCAGACTTGGATTTTCACTCAAAAAGCGAAAAATCATGGTGAGACCGCCGGTTATCCGCTCAGAAACAGCGCTTGCTTCCATGCCCGTCTCCAGCCTGCTTTTTTGGGTAAGCTCATATAGTCTGGTGCGAAACGTACCAACCAGTTCCTGAAAGATCGCCTCTTTGTTTTGGAAATACAGATAAAAGGCTGGCTGCGTTAAGCCTGCCTTCGCTACGATGGCGCTGATTTTGGCATCGTGGTAGCCATGCTCGGCAAACTCATCGGCTGCGATGGCAAGCAGCAAAGCCCGGCTTTGTTCTCCAACAGCTCCCTTTTTCCGGCCTCTTTGACTCATGTTTGACAACTCCAAGCTCCGTTTTTTTCTTAAATTATTATGAAGTAATATAATAGAGGAATGATTTTCTTGTCAAGGGAGCTAAAAAGGCTTACGATGCTCTCAAAAGGGTATTCTTACATATTTTTCAAATGGGCGCTGGTGTTGCATGAACGAGTCAAGTATGAAGGGGTGACCGCTGTGAAGCTGACTGCTGTACGTTTGGGCTATTTCTTAGCTCTTGCCTGTCTGTTGTCCGCCATCATGTATTTCTTCGCATCCAACTGGCCGGAGATGGGCAGAGGGGAAAAGATTGGCGTCTGCGTGAGTGTTCTCTTCATTTTTTATCTTGCTTCCTATGTCGGCACTCTGCTGTGGAAGCGGCATATCTTTTTGAGCAATTGGCTGTTGGTGGCGGGCGGCCTCGCCTTCGGGATTTGTACAGCGCTGCTCGGGCAGGTGTACAATTCACATGCTGACAGCTACATGCTGTTTGCGGTCTGGTTTCTGCCCAATGCGCTGTTTGCTTTCTTTACCAGATATCAGCCGTTTTATGTAGTCAGCTATGTTCTGGCGCATCTGGCTATCTATTTCTACCTGAAGCCGTCCGCGACATGGATCGTCTTTGAAGAAGAGTTTCTCTTTTTTGCATTTTTGAGTATCGCTTGCGTAAATGCGCTGCTCTTCTGGTTGACTTCACAGGGGCATCTTCAATCTCGTCCGATCCACTATCTATCGTTCTCGGTTTTTCATCTGGTGATGTTTGTCAGCTCGTTCATGGGCGTGTATGGTGCGTTCCCTGGCTTGCTCTATTTTATTGTCCTTGCGGCTTCCTTCCTGTACTTTTTACGAGTCAGGCCGCATCGGGGTTTTTTAATCGCCACTTCCGCAGTAGGAGCTTTGTTTATCTTGGGAAAATTCCTCTGGTTTATCGGGGAGAATTTCTCAGCAGTGTTTTTGGAGGGGATTCTCTTTCTCGGTCTGCTTCTTGCAGCCGGACTCGTCTGGGGCTCAGTCGCACTCCTGAAATGGCTGCGCCAAGGGGTGGGGCCTCACAGCAGCATATGGCAGCGGGCCTTTCAAGAAGCAATGATTGTTCTGGTGACTGTCGTGGCGTCCCTGATTGGAACGATTTGCATCATGTTTCTGCTCTTCTTGACCTATGCGGGAGAGAATGTGCTCTACTTCATTTTTTTTCTGTCCCTGGCAGCCTTTATTGCTCCCGCCGTATTTTTGCAGACGACGCATGAAACCGTCCGCTATACGCTGCTCAGCATGGGCTATTTGATGGGGGCTGTTTCAGCATTGTTCATTTCCTTAGACGGCTGGATGGGAATCGGGTACTTTTGGCTCTTCTTCCTGGTGATTCTGCTGCTTGTCTGGTGGAGGCTCCCGCAGGTCACTGCCCGCATGCTGACGCAATTCACCTTTTTGCTCGTCTTGTTCGTGCAGGGTGAACAACTGTGGGGAAATCATCGCGCAGTGACATTGCTCCTGATCGGCGTCTTCCAGCTTGCCATGTACTTCGTCCCGAGACTTCATCCGCTGCTGCAAAAAAGTGCGTTGATCTACGGCATGGCCTCCTTGTTGATGCTGGCGGAAACGTTACAGGGCGGATATTATTTTGCCGCGAACCTCGCCTTCTTCCTGATGAGTACCGGCCTGCTTTTCTGGACGCACAGCAAAAGAGGGAAATGGGACTTCGGGATTGTCCTGTTATTCTGGTTTGGATTCCTGGTCAGCAAATACTACGATCTGCTCTGGAGTCTCCTTCACAAATCGGTCAGCCTGTTTGCCTTAAGCATTCTGTTCTTCGTGCTTGGCTACTGGTTTGACCGTAGATTGCCTGTACCTTCGCGAGCGAAGGAGAGAGAGATTTTCTCCATCAAACGATATCCGCTCCTGCTCATCATCCTGCTCCAGTTTGGGTTGATCGGGTATCAGGTGTGGGGGAGCGAAACGATTTTGGCGAAGGGGAAAACGGTCAAGCTGGAGCTTGCGCCGATCGACCCGCGGTCCCTTTTGCAAGGGGATTATGTCAGTTTAAACTATGAAATTTCCAGAATCGATGAAATCGAGGATGGACCAAGCTACGGGCGTGTGCGTGTGGTATTGCGGAAGCAGTCAAATGGGGTGCATGCGTACAGCGGCTATTACCAGTACGCAGGGGAATGGAACCAGCCCTATCAGGCGACGCCGGATGATGTGGTCATCAATGGCCAGGTGATCGGCTGGGGGCGGGTCGCTTACGGTATTGAAAACTTTTTTGTGCCGGAGGGTACGGGCTTGGACGTGGAAAGATCAGCTCGTTATGCATATGTGCGGGTCGGGGAAAGCGGAGATGCGATTATCGAGCGTTTGGCTGAACAGTAGGGATTTCAGCAAAGTCACCTTTGAAGGGTGACTTTTTTCATTTAAATAAAATTTTCTTATTTATTAAATAGAATTTAAGTATTTCACTTATTGTCAAACAAAAAATATAATTCTGTTAAATCGTTTCAACCAAGCTCTACAGAGGTGATACAGCTTAGATTTATCAAGGAGTTTCCAGGCATGAACAAATGTGCAGGGGTCAATCTTTACAGAGAGGAAGGAGTTTTCAACATGAAAAAAATGACAGCGCTTTTTTTCAGTATCGCACTGCTGCTGTCCGGCTGTGGCCAAGCCACGGAAAAGAATCCGACAAGCACGACAAGCGCGGCAAGCGAAGGAGGCACAGCGGAAGGGATTCAAAAATTAAAGATTAAAATCACCCATGTGGTCGCTGAAAACACACCCAAGCATCAAGGTGCATTGGCCATGAAAAATTATCTGGAAAGCCATTCGCAAGGATTGATCAAGGTAGAGATCTATCCAAGCGGCGCTCTCTTCGGCGATCAGGACGAGTATCAAAACCTGATTGCAAACAACGTGCAGTTTATCATGCCTTCTACCAACAAGCTGATTGGTCAGGACCCAAGGTTTTACATACCGGCCATCCCGTTTTTGTTTGATTCCGATGAAAGTGCAATGAATTTTTGGGATGGAGAAAAGGGACAGGACATCCTGCACGGACTTCGCAAGGATGGGGTAATCGGTCTGCAAGTATGGCCAAACGGGCAAAAACATATCACCAATAACAAACGTCCGATTGTTTCTCCCGAGGACTTGAAAGGCTTGAAGCTTCGCGCTGACGGCGGAAAGATCGTCGCGGATATTTATTCTCCGTTTAACGTCAGTACACAATCCATCCCGTTTTCGGAGTTGTACACAGCTCTTTCCCAAGGCGTTGTGGACGGGCAAGAGAATCCGTTCAGCAACATTGATTCACAAAAATATGATGAAGTTCAAAAGTACATGACGGTCACTGGACATACTCGCGTAGATTATGTGCTGCTAACAAATTCAGAATTTTTCGATAGTCTGAATGATCCTACTCGCAAACTTATCGAAGAAGCTGTCAAGGAAGGGACGCAAGTGGCTCGCAGTAAAGCAGCCGAACTGAATGCGCAGGCTTATGAAGCGATAAAAAAACGGGGAGATATCGAAATTACGGAGCTAACCCCCGAACAGCGAGAAGTGTTCCGCAAGGCATTCCAACACGTCTATGACAAATACACGCCGATTATCGGGGAAGACGTGATGGAAGAAATCAAGAAACATAACGGTAAGTAAGCTTTTAGAAAGCAGTTAGCAAGCAGTTAGCAAGCAGTTAGTAAGCATGCAATAAGCAGTCAGTAAGCAGTCAGGCGGGCGGAAGATAGAAGCCGTTTTATTGGGATGTCGTCGCCCGTCTATTCTCGAAAAAAGTATCACAGCTATGGTCTCTCTCAGATATCACGTTTTCGCTACAACAATCATTTGGAGGTTTTTATGTCTAAGGTGGTCATAATCGCAACAGGCGGAACAATTTCAGGTTATAGCGGTGATCGGCTGGACTTGAAGGATTATAAATCAGGCAATTTCACGGCCGAGGACTTCCTGGCTGCCATACCGGAGATTCGGCAATTTACCGAAGTGGAATTTGAACAGGTGACCAATTTTAGCAGTACGAACATTACCCCTTACCATTGGGGACAATTGAAAGAGAAGATCGAGCATTATCTGAATGACCGGGATTACGACGGAGTCGTCGTCACTCATGGAACCAACACATTGGAAGAGACCGCATACTTTTTACATTTGACCGTCAATACGGACAAGCCCGTCGTTTTGGTTGGCGCGCAGCGGCCTTTCACTGCGCTGGGATCGGATGCCGCCATTAATCTGCTGCATGCCGTTAGAGTCGCGGTTCACCCTTCCTCGCACGGAAAGGGCGTGCTGGTTGTCTTGAATGACGAAATCAACAGCGCCCGTGACGTCTCGAAGACAAATACCTACAGGTTAGAGACCTTTCAGTCGAATCAACTGGGATTCCTCGGCTATGTGGACCCGGACGGGACGGTACAATACTACCGCTCGCCGGTCAGAAAGCATACAGCTCATTCCATTTTTGCCTCTCTTCCGCTCCAGGACCTTCCAGAGGTGGCGATCGTCTATTCCTACGCGGGAGCCGATGGGGAAATCATCCGATCGATCACCGCGACGAACAAATACAGAGGGATCGTAACAGCAGGCACAGGCGCGGGTAAAATATCCGCAGAAGAAGAGGCGGCGCTGGCCGAAGCAGCACAAAAGGGGATCGTCATTGCCCGCAGCAGCAGAGTGGGAGCGGGGAGAGTGGTAGATTTGGCGTGCTATCGGGACTATCCGTTCATCAGTGGCGATAATTTACTGCCGCAAAAGGCCAGAATTTTGTTAATGCTCTCCTTACTCGTTAGCGACAAGAGAGAAGAAATTCAGCAACTATTTGATGAATATTGATGCCCTTGCATCAATGATGTGCGAAAAGAGAAGGCGGTGAGCAGGGTTGAGTCAATTTTTTCGAGTCATCAGGATTATAGAGGATGCACTGAGCGGTTCTTTATTCATCCTTGCCGTACTGGTGAGTCTGTACGGTATTGTCACACGTTATATTTTGGAAATATCGCAATTCTGGGCAACAGAAATCTACACATTGTTTTTGGTGTGGGGCATCTTCATCGGATTTGGAACGGCCCTCCGGGATGATGCGCATATCTCCATAGACCTTTTATATGATCGTTTTCCTGAAAAATGGAAGAAGGTTTCCGATTACTTCGTCCTTTTGGTCGGATTCGCATTCAGCTTGTTCTTTATCATTACCGGTCTGAAAATGGTTGCTACCGTATACATACAAGGCGGCAAAACCCTAGATGTAGAGATGCCGATGTGGATTCCGTACCTGTCCATGCCGGTAGGAGGGCTGCTGTTATTCACGCATTTTCTCGAAAAGGCGATGAAACGATTCGCACCTCCGCAAATCGAGGGGAACGCAAGCGAATGAACATAACAGAAACAAAACCTATTTTTACGGATGGCGGGTTAGGGGGATTTGGATGGCAGTAGCTCTATTGATCATTCTTTTTATCGTACTTGCATGTTTACGCGTCCCGATTGCGATCAGTTTGGGAGCCTCCAGCGTGATCGCGCTGTGGATGATTGATTTTTCCATCGAAACCGTTGTACAAAAAATGTTCTCTGCAATCGATTCTACGACGCTGATGGCGATTCCCGGTTTTATTTTAGCGGGATTAATCATGGCGCACGGTGGAATTTCCAAATATCTGATCGAAGCATTAAAAGTGTGGATCGGTCATACCAAAGGTGGCCTGGCTGTCGTTACGGTATTGGCCTGCACCGTCTTTTCGGCAATCTCCGGCTCCAGCCCGGCCACAGCTGCAGCAATCGGCTCTATCATGATCCCGGCCATGGTCACTGCCGGCTATCAGAAAAACTATGCCATGGGCTTGGTAGCCACGGCGGGAACACTGGGTATTTTGATTCCTCCCTCGATCACGCTTATCCTGTATGGAATGGTGACCGAACAGTCGACGAAAAAGCTGTTTACCGCTGGGATTATCCCGGGGCTTTTGCTTTCCCTGCTGCTTGTCATCACCGTGACCATCGTCGCATACCGAAAAGGATACGGGGGACTGCCAAAAGTGCCGCTCGCGGAACGCTGGAAGCCAACATTGATGGCAAGCTGGGGGCTGCTGTTTCCCGTTTTTATTCTGGGGAGCATCTACACGGGGATTGTCACACCGACGGAAGCATCCTTTTTATCTGTAGCGTACGCGCTGCTTGTATCGCTGCTGGTCTACCGTGAGCTTACTTGGTCTTCTTTTCGAAAAATTATGACAGAATCAGTCAATACCACAGCCATGATTTTCCTGATCATTGCCTCTGCCACGATTTTCGGCATGTTTTTGACAACCGAACAGATTCCGCATCATTTTGCAGAATGGATCGGGGAAGCAGGTTTTCACAAATGGACGTTTCTCATCTTGGTCTGCCTTCTGTACTTTTTCCTGGGGATGTTCCTGGAAGCTACCTCAATTCTGTTGATCACTGTCCCGATTTTCTTGCCGATCTTGACCCTGCTGGATATTAATTTGATTCACTTTGCGATTATTCTGGTGATTAACATGGAATTAGCGATGATTACTCCACCTGTTGGCTTAAATATTTTTGTCATCAGTGGAATTGCCAAAGAGAGAGTAGAATCAGTCATTAAAGGAGTCTATCTCTTTTACTTTGTCATGCTGGTATGTCTCGCTTTGATTATTATTTTCCCGGAAATATCCCTGTTCTTAGTGAAGTAAAGTCATAACCACGCCGCAACACGCAAAATCCCCTCGAGATTTCTCGGGGGGATTTGCTCGTATGCTTCGTTGGGCTGAATCGCCCCAGGAGTGAGGCGGTTTGCCAGTTATTCCTGAAGGAGGGCGGGTGTCTGATACTCCGTTAGGAAATGGAAAAAGGAGCGTACGATGGCAAAATTCATGGAAGAGTGATGGCAGTATATCCAGGTTTTCCGATGGAGCGAGGTGCCGTCTTCTTTGTGCAACGGCTGGACAAACAATCCCTGCTCATTTTGCAAGCAGATGCTCGGGAGAATGGTGTAGCCTCTTCCTATTTTTACCATTTCCTTGCAAGTCTCCAGGTTGTCGACAAACATGGTAATCAACGAAGGTTCGTGAAATTTTTGTTTCCACCAGTCATCGATCATCTCTTTCAAATGGGGGTCCATCTGATAATTGATCCGGGGCAGACTAGGCAGCTGATCAATATCCAATGGTTCTTTCGACACGACGCAGATCGATTCATCGGACAGCGGGATCTTTTCCTCATGCCAATGATGAGTGCCTTTGACGATAGCGAGGTGGATATCTCTGGACACGAGAAGCTGCATAATATCACAACTGAAACCGGTGATGATCTGTACGTTCACCTGGGGAAAGCGTCCGAGATATTGGTGCAGCATTTCCGGTAAAATATACTGTCCAAACGTGGAAGAGACGCCAATTTTAATCGTGCCTTTTACCTCTGTGCCCATTGATTCAATCGTATCTCGCACCGTCTGCAATCTTTTCTTCATCTCTTCCGCATACTGCACGACCAACTCCCCTTGGGGCGTCAACTGCACACCGTTTCGATTCCGGACAAACAATGTGCTTTTAAAAAACTCCTCCATATGCTGAATCCGATAGGTCAAAGCAGGTTGTGAGATAAACAGTCGCTGCGAGGCTTTGGTAAAGTTCCGTTCTTCATTTAAAACCGTAAGAATGTCCCAATCTTTGTAATCCATACAGACCCCACCTTCTATGGCCTTCAACGGGATGATAAAACGGCTCGGGTTGCCTGTTTACCAGGCAGTGGCTATGCCTTTTTTCTGATAATGGGGATCGAAACGGTAAAGGTGCTTCCCTGACCGGGTACACTGGAAACGGCAATCGTTCCGTTATGGGATTCCACAATCCATTTGGCAATGGACAGACCGAGGCCGGTTCCTCCCATTTGTCGGGAACGGTTTTTTTGGACACGATAAAAACGGTCGAAAATGCGATCGAGATCCTCCGGCGGGATGCCAAAACCGGTATCCTGTACTTTAATCAGCAGTGCAGACTGCTTTTCTGTCGGTTCTATGGACAGTGTCAGGTGAATCTCTCCACCGGGAGGCGTGTATTTGATCGCATTGTCCAGCAGGATATAGAGAAGCTGATTGATCCGCTCGTGGTCGCCGAACACCGGAAGAACATCGGGAATGTGAGAATGAAGCTTCAGGTTTTGTGACTGGGCAAGTGTAGTGGTAGAGCGAACCAACTGCTGGGCGGACGGGGCCAGATCAAAGTGATCAAAGACAAGATCATCGCTGCGAGCGGTTTCAGAGCGGGCGAGCGTTAACAGATCATTGACCATCTTCGCCATCCGCTTTACTTCATTTTTCAAATTGACCAGCACGTTCTTGGAAAAGTCCGAAAGCTGCTCGCCGTCTTCCATTTCAAACACGTCAAGAGAGGAATGGAGGATGCTGAGCGGTGTTCGCAGCTCATGGGAAGCATCGGCCACAAATTCCCGTTGTCTCTGAAAGGATTGCCGGATGGGGATCATCGCCCGTTTGGACATGTAGTAACTGAGCAGGACCGCTACGCCGAGAAACAGAATGCCAAGAGCGATGAGAACGGTCAGTAAATTTTTCGTCAGCTCGTACGTAAAGGTGATATCTCTCCCTGTATACAGGAAGCCGACCAACTGTTTGTCCTGATAGACCGCCCTGCCGGTGATCATCAGTTGAATGTCGCGCTCTTTCTCCAGCATCTTCTGTTTCTCCAGCATTTTCTGTCTGTCCGGATTCTTCTCCCTGCCCGGGCTTTTTTCTTTGTATGGCGGATACGATGCTGGAGCATTTTCACTACGCTTAAAGGCAATCGGAGAAATCGTGATGCTTTCGTAACGAATCTCCCGTTTTCCAGGGACCCAGCCGTTAACCAGGTTGAGCAAATCGGGCCGCAGGCGGCGACTCCACTCATCGCCGAACTGAAGCTTTCCGTCGGAATTGACATAGTAGTAGAAAAATTGTTTGCCGCTTTCCCGGATCATACTGAGGTCGTCCAAATCCTGCTGATCGACCATCCCTTCTGGAAAAGAATCGCGGATGATCTGTACCTGTTGATCGGTAATCGATTGAAGCTGTTTATCCTGTTCAAAGAAAACAGCGAAATCGACCATAAAATAAACGATCGTAATAAAAAAGGAAAGAAAAATGGACATGACGGCTGTGTACTGCAAGGCGAGGCGGGTCTGCGTACGGGTAAAGACGTCCTTTTTCCAAGGACGATAGCGAGAAAACCATTTAGAGATCAAGTTTGTATCCCACCCCGCGAACGCTTTGAATAAAGTCCTTGCCGTTGTTCCAGTTTAACTTTTTTCGGAGCAATTTGACAGTTGCGTCGATGGTCTTCAGCGATACTTCTGCATCGAAGCCCCAAATTCTTTCATAGATCAACTCCCGGGACAAGACTTGTCCTTTGTTGCGAATCAGCAAATCCAGCAATTGAAATTCGCGCGGAGTGAGCTGTATTTCGACTTGATCGTCAAACACCGTACGGTTGGTAAGGTTGATTTTGATCGTGTCCAGCTCAATCAGTTGCTCCTGAAGCGGTGCGAAATTGCGGCGGCTCACTGCGCGAATACGGGCGAGCAATTCATCAATCTCGATGGGCTTGACCAAATAATCATCAGCACCGGCGTCCAGTCCGTTAATCCGGTCCTCCAGAGCATCCTTTGCAGTCAGCATGATAATCGCCCCTGCGTATCCCTCCCTGCGCAAGCGCTGGCAAATATGTACGCCATCCACTCCCGGCAGCATCCAATCGAGGATGAGGACATCGTAATGGGCGTCAATGGCGTAATCGAAAACCTCATCCCCGGTTGTCACCCACTCAACCTGGTATCCACCCTTTTTTTTCAGGAGGTGGGCAATCAGTTGGCCCAGCACGAGATCATCTTCCGCGACCAATATCTGCACGTCTTCTCCCCCTTTTGTACTGTCGACCCGAACATGATTTCCTATATCTTACCGTATTTACGTGAAAAATGAATGAAAAAAAGCTGGAAAGCGGTCACCTGAATTTCACCGATTTTTCACCATCCCCGGGTACAGTAGTCTTGACCCAAAACGTTCAAGTGCTTCGCTGCTTCGAAAGTTGACGGAAATCTCGTACATAGGGTGCAAGAAACAGCCACACGAAAAATGATGATGGGAGAGATCTGTATGTGGAAGAAGAAATGGGTGCCAATAGTGTCGTCAGTGATCCTGGCGGGAGCTGTTCTCATGCCGATCAGCACAGATGCCGCTGTCGGGAAAAAGACAGTTCAAGCCTCTTACAATAACATTAAAGTAATGTATAACGGTGCTGTCGTCACAACGGACCTGGAGCCGTTCATTATCAATGGCAGCACGTTCATTCCGTTGCGGATGATGGCGAATGTCTTCAACAAGGATGTCGTCTGGGACGGAACCAACTACACGATTAACGTCAAAGACAAGCCGGATACGCGCGTCGCTTCGCTGGAAGCACAACTGGCTGAGCGGGATTCCAAGATCAAATCGCTGGAATCCAAAATCTCTGATCTCAAGGATGAAGTTGACAAGCTGGAACGCAAGAAAGGCAGCAGCAGCAAAGACGATTTTGACGATCAGCTTGCCGATCTGGAAAAATACCTCAATCGGGAATTCGGCGATTTTGAAGACATCTCCTGGGATATTTCGCTGGATGGAGACGACGAAGATGATATCAGCGTAGAAATCGAGGTTGACCTGAGCGATTACGAAGATGAGTACGATGATCTGACCAAAAGCCAAATTCGCGGCTTTGTCGAAGATATCTGCGAAGCCATCTGGGATGAATTTAAAGATGCAGATATTGAGGGTGTCATTATCGACTCCGACGAGGACGAAGACCTGTATGAGTTCGAAGGTGACGGCTACAATAATAAGGTGACACTGTCTGCCGTCTAATCCGGTAGGCGAAGATCACTTTCTTGTAAACATGAAAAAGATCTTGCTTCCTTTGGGGGCAAGATCTTTTTGTGTGCGAATCCCCGCAAACGTTATGCTGCGGAGGTGAAGCTCTTTTATACAGCTGGAGCCCGGAGACATGCCGGAAAACATGCTTCTTCACGGAGCCGGTGCCGGGCCGTGCATGTTCAGATAATGTTGGGTGTGCAGAATAAATTCGGCCGCCACCGGGGAGATCTGATCAAAGCTGCGGGTAGCAATCACCAGCTCACGGGTAATGGCCGGGCGCAGCGGGATGGCGACAACGCGGGGCAGCGTTTCGGGCATGTAAAGCTCCGGCAGGATCGTCACCCCGACCCATTCCTGAACCATGGCGAGAAGCGTGGTCACATCTCTGACTTCCAAAGTAATCGTTGACGCCAGCCCGTGGTCCAGCAGCAGCTTTTTGATGCATTCGTCTTTGGGCATGAGGAAGCATTTGTCCTGAATCTGGGAAAAGGTGAGAGAGGGCTCATGGCGCAAGGGGTGGTCTTCGGGCACGAATACCATCATTTCATCCCGGGTGAGCCGCGTGTAATCCATTTCGGGAGCAGGCTTGGTCGTAAAGGCCACATCGACAACGGAACTGGTTATCCAACTGTTTACTTCGGCGTACTCCCCCTCAAACAGCACGATCTCCACCTGGGGATAGAGCTTTCGAAACGACCCGATCAAGCACGGCAGCAATCTGGTCGACACGGTGTGGATCGAACCGATCCTGAGCGTGCCGGTCTCGATTCCCTTGGAAGCGGAGGCCTCCTGTTTCATGCAGGAGATGATTTGCAAGATTTCACGAGCCTGCTTGAGCATGCGCTCCCCGATCGCCGTGGTGGACACTCCTTTTCGTCCCCGGTTAAAAAGAGGAACGCCCAATTCCTTTTCCAGACTGAGGATCATCTGGGAAACGGCTGATTGGGTAAAGCTCAAAGTGTCAGCGGCACGGGTAAAGCTCTTCGCTTCTGCTACGGCGATAAAGACTTGCAATTGGGCCAGAGTCACGTTGATCCTCCCTTTTCATTAGAGAAATCTAATCACTAATATTACTAACAGTTGTTTTACTAATTGAAATTGTGTTCGTATACTCGATTGTAGCCAGACGGCATTCAAAAGACAAGAGGAGGATGAACATAGCATGCATCCGGAGTGGCAAAGAATTTGCAATGAATTTTTGCAAGCGACATCTTATGCGGTCGGCGATTTGGAAAAAGGGTGGGCAGCCCGCTATGATTTTTCCAAAAGACCGCCTACCTATTTGCGTTATGAACAAGCGCTTGTGCGAATCCCTTTGGGGCCAAGTGAATTTCCTGCTTCCCCCGATCTTTGGGAGCTGATGGGTCATCGTCGCTCCAGACGAAATTTTCTGGATCGGCCGCTTTCCTTAAACGAATTGAATATCCTGCTATGGGGGACACAAGGCATCACTGCGGACATGGGTGATTACCAGCTGCGGACGACACCATCGGCAGGTGCCTTATACCCGATCGAAACGTATTTGCTCGTAAATAACGTGGAAGGCTTGGAAAAAGGATTGTACCATCTCGATATAGAAGAATGGTGTCTGGAAGGGCTGAAGCTTGAGGATGTATCGGAGCTGGCCTACGAGCTGACGGAAAATCAGGAGATGACGCGCCGCGCCGCCGTCAATTTTGTCTGGACGGCTGTGGTCGACCGCACGCGAGACAAGTACAAAGAGCGTGCGTACCGGTACATCTGGTGGGATGTTGGCCATGTGGCCCAGAATCTGCACATCGCGGCCAATGCACTGGGGTTGGGTGTGGCTACGGTAGGACATTGGTTTGATCAGGAAATGAATGAGTATCTGGGGATCGACGGACGGGAGCATTTCTCTGTCTTAATGGCTTCCACTGGCAAGGTAGAGGGAAGGGATTGGATACAGGACCGCCGGCCGACATAAGCTGGCGGACTTGGATTAGTATAAAAGAGGTCCATGTTGAGTGAATTTGATTCACAGTATGAAGAAAAAGGTGGGAAGTCGATGACGGCGATTACGGTTCGTTCCATCAGACCGGAAGAATGGGATCTCTTTTTGCAAGCAGGCAGTTCGGATGCGAAGGGCAGGCAGGAGACAGCACGTTATGTGGAACAAATGATTGCCGTCGGTTCGATGCGCCCGGAATGGTGCTTTGTCGCGGAAAAGGAGAATCATGTGCAGGGACGCGTCGCTTTGTGGACGCTGCCCAAGCTGGAAAAACCGCTTGATTTTGTCCTGCTCGATGTGCCGTGGGAACAGGAGGATTATCTCTGCTATGGAAAAGCTTTGTTGCAAACAGCGCTTGAGGTTTTCCAAAGCATGGGCGTAGAAAAAGCAGGCCATGTGCTGGACACACCTCCAATGACCCCGCAGTGGCAGACGTTCCCCGAACAACGCCAGGCATTGCTTACGCAAATGGGCTTTCTGCTTGAGCGAGAGACCTTCCGCTTTGAGTGGAGGCAGGGAGATCGAGTCGATCCGATACGGTCCGAGCGGGCAGACTTCGATCTGACAGAGCCCGAGGCGACCGACTCCGGTCTGATTTTTCGCTCCCTGGCCGAGGTGGGGAACCAGGTGTTTATCGATGCGGTGAAGCGGGTTTCAGCGGGTACGTTGGACAGCCGCATTCTCCAGGACCGTGATCGTCTCGGTGAAGCCGGGATGGCGATGGAGCTGTTTCAGGATCTGCAGCAGCTAGTGTACGACCCGGAATGGTGGCAGCTTGCCTATGCCGGTGAAGGACAGTGTATCGGGTTGGTAATGCCAGCAAAAAGCCCTGCTTTTTCGACGATTGGCTACATCGGTGTCATGCCGGAATACAGGGGACGCGGCTACATTCACAAGCTCCTCAGCCGGGGGACGGAGATTCTCAGGAAAGCCGGCGCCACGGTCATTCGGGCGGATACCGATGTGAACAACCTGCCGATGGCCAATGCCTTCCGAAAGGCAGGATATGTCCAGTTTGCCAGACGTGCGGAATACAGTTGCAAGATTTCAAAACCCCTCCAGATAGGTGAGTAAGCCGGTCTGGAGGGGATGTTGTTGTCTTTACCATCCTCGTCGCAGTGCCTGCTTGCAGCTTATCATGTAAACCAGTATGCTGAAAAGCATCGGTTGCTTTTTTTACCGGGACACGTTCACCGGGAAGCGGTTCGAGCTCAGGATGAATTGCCTCAATTTTATGATAACACGGGAGAAAAAATGGAACCATGAAACCTTTTACGGAAAGAGCTGTACACATCATTCGCCATATTCCGGAGGGCAAGGTGATGACGTACGGGCAGATCGCCGCACTGGCGGGCAGTCCACGAGGGGCCAGGCAAATTGTCAGAATCCTGCATGCGATGAGCAAAAAGCATCGCCTCCCTTGGCACCGGGTCATCAACGCATCTGGGCAAATCAGTCTCCAGGAGGAAGAATTCCGCATGACGCAGATTCTTTTGCTTCGCGGTGAGGGTGTTGTCGTCACAGACTCTGGATCAGTCGATTTGCGTATCTATCAATACCATCCGGATCACCTCGCAGAGTGAGGGGCCTTTTGGAACAAGCCCCATGAAAAAGGCACCCTGTATTACGCGGATGCCTTTTCACACTGTTCATTTTTACGCTTTCGCATGATACCTCTCTTTGAAGACCCTCCAGCGCGTCTTGACCAGGGCTTCGAGGCTTTTGGTGATCCAGACCAGAAGCAAAGCGACAAGTCCCGTACTGGCGTAGACAATCAGCAAATAGATCAGAGAATACCACGTGTTGTTGAACACCCAGGAGACATCGCCAAAATACTGGTTCAGCCAATCCCTGTAGAGAATCAGGAAGGCTGAGTGGATCAGATAGATGAAGTAGGTAAAGCCTTTGCGAAACCTGATCTGAATCTTGTCGACCCACTCCAGAAAGAAGACGACCATGACCAGAAACGTAATCAACGTCGCCAGCACAAAAGACAGATGGACTGCTACATAGATCGTGCTGGACAACACGAAATAGACGGCGCTGATGACTGAGGCACCGGTAAACAGGATCAGGTAGGTCTGCTTTTTTTGCAGATAAGCAAAAATCACATCCCGGTACCAGTAGACCAGATGCCCGACATAAAAGGTAAAGATCCAGGTCGGCAAAAGGTGGCGTGTCGTCAGGCCCAGCCAGCCCTGGTGCAGGTAATTGATATACACATACTGGATTGCCAGAAACACCCAGATGAGCCACAAGATGTTTTTCCTGGTAATGATGTTGCGAAACAGATACGCAAACAGATAGTACTGACAGATCATGAAAATGAAATACAAGTGACCGCCCGTTTTCCCCAGGAAAATATCCTGGTACTCGGTCGCAGTCTGCGGCCATACATCATTGAGCAAATAGTGGTACCACACCCCGCACAACAGGAAAGGAATGTAGATGTAGACTAGCTTTCCCGAGAAAAACTGCCAGAAGGACGGTTTTTTCTGCTCTAATGTCAAGGCAGTCATGTACCCGCTGACGATGGCCAGAAGCACAGTGCCGTATCTGCTGATCTGGTTGAGAGCAGTCACCCAGAAGGGATCGTTAAAGTAAAGAACGGACGCAGTAAAATGACCGGCTACGACCAAAAAGGAAGAAAGCAGTTGGATCAGAAACAAGGCTTTCAGGATCTTCTTGTCGGTTAGCATAAGCAAATGATTCTCCATTCGGTTTAGTTTCGAGCTGAAGGCTAGCCAGCAGGAACGAATCATTCCTATGATAAAGAAGCTTTCTTAGAATGCGATTAGAAAATGTACATGCAGAAGGTAGCACATATAACCAATCCAGACAGCTTACGTGAACAGAGAAAGGGTGAACGCTGTGTTAAAAGAAAAAGTGATTATCGTGACTGGAGCAGCATCCGGCATTGGCGCAGAAATCGCACGACAATGTATCGCGGAAAATGCACAGGTCATCGCTTGTGATCGAGACGTGGCCAAACTCGAGCATTTACGAAATTTCACCAGCCCAGAGTCGATTGACGCTTATCCTCTGGACGTGACGAATTATGAAGAAGTTGCAAGGTTTTTCCACACGGTAAAAGAGAAGTACCCCGGCGTGAATGGTCTGGTCAACAATGCCGGCATCTATTTGGGGAAAAGTCTGCTTGATTATCATGTGGACGAGATCGACCAGGTGATCCATGTCAACGTAAGGGGCTTTCTCTACTTTTCCAAGTTTTTCGGTGAACTGCTGGTGAGACAGGAAAGAGCAGGCGTGATCGTCAATCTCTCCTCAGTTTCCGGTATCGAAGGCAGCTCTGACGCTGTCTACGGGATGTCCAAAGCAGCGGTGCTCGGCCTGACGAAAAGCTGTGCGATGAGCTTCTCGCCCTATATTCGGGTGAATGCGATTGCACCGACACTCGTGGAGACAGCGATGATGGACCAGGTCCCGGACTGGCGAAAAAAGGAGTACCGGGAGCACGAACTGATCAAATCCCCTGTACTGCCGGTTGATGTGGCAAACACGGCGGTATTTTTGCTTTCGGAGAAAGCGAGGAACTACACCGGAGCTACATTTGATCTGAACAACGGATGTTATTTGAGGTAAGAGGAAGCTCGCAGAGTGGCCTAAGAAATGGTAGGATGAGAATGTATGTTCGTTGATGATGGGACAGGAGGAAAACATATGAATCGATGTGGCTGGGTGACGCAGGACCCGCTCTACCTGGCGTACCATGACACGGAGTGGGGCGTTCCTGTGTATGAGGATCGCCTGCTTTTTGAATACCTCAATCTGGAGGGAGCGCAGGCGGGACTGAGCTGGTATACCATCCTGAAAAAAAGGGAGAATTACCGGCAGGCCTTCGACAACTTCGAGCCGGAAAAAATCATTCACTATGACGAGCAAAAAATTCAGGAGCTGCTGCAAAACGAAGGCATTGTGAGAAACAAGCTGAAGGTGCATGCTGTCGTCACCAATGCAAAGGCCTATTTTCGGGTCGTGGAGGAGTTTGGTTCCTTTTCTGCGTACATCTGGTCTTTTGTAGGGGGCAAGCCGATTCAGAACCATTTCGGGGACCTAAGTGAGGTGCCTGCATCGACGGAGATCAGCGACATGATGAGTAAAGACCTGAAGCGACGCGGCTTCAAATTCGTGGGAACGACCATCTGCTACGCGTTTATGCAGGCTGTCGGCATGGTGAACGACCATCTTGTCACCTGCATTTGTTACCCGGGCAAAGAAAGCTGACAACCTGCTGTCAACATTCTCTCCGTACAATGGATCGTAGTAACGAGTAGGTAAAGAGGAGCGATCAGCATGGAACCGAAAATTATTTTCCTGGATGCAATGAATCTGGAGGGAATCGCCGCGCGGACAACCAATGCCCGGGAGGTAAGCGGGGAGGGGGAAATTCCCGGACTGTGGGAACAGTTCTTTCGGGCGAATGTGACCAGCCGGATCGGGCAAATCAAACATCCGCAACGGCTCTATGCCTTGTACGCCAACTATGAGAATGGAGCCGAAGGGACGTATACCGTATTGCTCGGACATGAGACAAAGCCGGGAGAACAAACGGGAGAAGGGCTGGAGGCGATCTCGATCCCAGCCGCGAAATACGCTGTGTTTACAACCGAGAAAGGTCCCGTCGACGTCGTTGTGACCGAAGCGTGGAAGCGAATCTGGGCATGGTCGTCGGCCGCAAATGTGCGGCGTACCTTTACCGGTGATTTCGAGCTTTACAACGCCCATGATTTTGATCCGGGGCAGGCAGTGGTTGAGATTTACATCGCTATCGAATAGGATGGCCCTGTCGGTATACAGAGCAATTTTGCAGAACATAAAAAAACGCGGGAGCATGAACTGCGCCCATTTGTTGGACATATCTAACATTTGGAGGTGCGGTTCCATCTACCGCGTTTTTTTATGGGTAAACCACAAACCACGTTTAAAAAGGTCCGTGTGTAAACGATAAATTCCACGCTGACAAAAGGGATTTACCAGAGGTTGGGAGAATGAATGAAAAGAACTATCAATGTATACATACCATCGTAGAGAAGGAAGGTATCATTTCTCTTACAAGACGGGGAAAGGAGCAAGAATGAACGTCAAGGAAAGTCATTGGATGAGAGATGATGTGCATCTGAGTCAGCTTGCCTCTGTTGGCCAGATCGCCGCAGGGATTGCGCATGAGGTCAAAAACCCGCTCACGGCGGTAAAGGGATTTTTGCAGTTGCTCAAAGAGAGCCATGATGAGATGTACGTAGAAATCGCCCAGGCGGAACTCCAAAATGCACTGGGGACCCTGGAAAATCTACTACATGTCGCAAAGCCCGATCTGGAAAATGAACCCAAACAATTGATCAGTCTTTCAGTGGAATTGCAATCTCTCATCCATTTGTTTCAGGATCAAATTTATCGCGTCCAGATCCAGAAGCATTTATCTGATACCGAAGCTTGTGTATACGGCAAGAAAAATCAACTGAAAAAAGCACTGTTTAACCTGTTGAAAAACGCCTTTGAAGCCATACCGGAAAAGGGAACGATCACGATTCAACACCAAGTTGAAAATGAGATGGTGGTCGTTTCCATAGAGGATACAGGGACAGGCATTCCACCAGAAAAAATTTCGATGTTGGGTACTCCATTCTTCACGACCAAGGTAGAAGGAACGGGGATGGGATTGGCTCAGGTCTTCTCCGTTATTTACCAGCATGGCGGACAGATTCAGGTTTTTAGCAAAGAGGGGGAGGGAACCAAATTTGTTTTGAGCATACCCTTGGAAACGACGAAGCTGACGCATGGAGTGATACGAATGGACTTGCAAGTTAGAGAAGGAGAAGAACTTCGCGATTTTTTTATAAATAATCGAGATGCATTTGAAGAAAGCTTGCTGAGAGAGGCCTCCAATGTAAAAGGGAAAATCGAAGAAATCAAGCAGATCGGAAACATCAATTTGTTGTCCAATGCGCATAAATTGGTGTTATACATTGTCGATGGCCGCGAGCATGAAGTGGTCTCCTTTGCCCAAGAGGAAGGCGTCAACTGGGCAAAAAATTCCTTGACGCTGGCATTCAAGCTGGAGTGGATTCAGGCGATTCGCCGCGTGCTCTGGGACTTCCTTTACAACTATGATCGATTGAACGGCGCGGCGCTGATCCTGGAGCATTTCTACAGCAGAGAAAAGCAGATTAACGAGCTGGTGGATCATTTTCTGAATTATTTTTTTATAAGTTATTCGCAGTACAAAGATCAACTGCTGAATAAACAGAGAGAACTGGTTGATCATTTATCCGTACCGCTCATCCCATTAACGGCTTCGATGAGCATTCTTCCCTTGGTAGGCGCGATTGACAATGATCGCGTGGCGATGATCGGGGAAAAGGTCATTGGACAGATCGGAGAGAGTCGGATTGAAGTACTAATTCTGGATCTCTCAGGGGTGAGCAATATGGAGGGCGAGGTTATCCATCGCTTTCTCGACATTTTGGACGGCATTTCTATGATGGGTTGCCAGGCTGTGATTACGGGACTTCGTCCAGAGATTGTGAAGGTGATGATTCAACAGCGCATCTCTTTTGACAACAAAGCCATTACCAAAGGGACGCTGCAGCAGGCTCTGGTAGAATATCTGTATACAAAAGCATAGAATCTGATAAGGTGCCCGCTTTACGATGCGATCCAAACGCGCAGTAAAGTGGGCACCACCTATTTTTACCCACATATGATATCTCAAAACAGGTATGGGAGCGTACAGAGATGATGTGGGATAAAAATGTGGAAGAGATGGTCCACGCGCTATTGCCAATTGGCGCCAAAATTCTTGGAACAGCCCCCACCCGATTTGTGCAGATGTGTGATCTGGATGGGGATGGAGAGGAAGAGCTGGCCGGTGCCTATCGCTGGGTAGGGGAGACGTTTGTGACAGTGTGGAAGCGTGGAGAGGAGGGCTGGTATACCGTGCAGACGATTTCCAGCAGGCGAGCCCAGATCACGCATTTTCACACGGCTCCCGTCACCAGCAAAAAAAGATCTCAGCTGATCATCGGGTGGCAGCCGGTGGAAGAGAAAAAACCGGTCGAGACGGACGCAAAAACAGAAGCAACAGAGTCCCCGTTTCCGTCTCAGCACAAGTCTCAGTCTGAGCAAAATACAGCCCCTTCCCGATTGGCTGTTTACGAATGGACATCACACGGATTTACGGACAGAGTCAGAAGGCCGCTCACCTTTCATTTGATGGAAGTGGGCGATCTGGAAGCGATCGCCGGAGCGGACGGGATGAGTGAAATTGTCCTTTGGCAGCAGACGGATGGGGATGCGCTTCACGCCAATGTTTATAGATGGAACGGCGAGTATTTTATCGAGGCCAATGATCAATACCCTGTGTACTTTCAGAAGATGGCGGACTACTACCAGACACAGACAAAAGAATATCCAGACGATCCGCTGAACTGGTACCGCCTTGCTTGTGCCCAGCAAAAAGCAAACCAGCCTGCGCAGGCCGTAGCCTCTATGGAGGCAGCTGTGAAGCTAAGGCCTTCAGCGTGGAAAAGCTGGGAGCCGTTTGTCCGCTTGATCCGCACCGAGCTGGAGAGAAGAGCGACCACGCCGCTGTTTCCCGCCTCGGTCAAGTCCGCCGAGGGAGTAAAGTGGGGGTACATCGACAGTGCCGGACGCTTCATTATTACGCCAAGCTACGGGTATGCAGAGAGCTTCCAGGATAACGGGCTGGCAATCGTGCAAGTAAAAAACCGTAGCGGACTGATCAATACGCTGGGTTTGTTTGTCGTGTCTCCGATCTACCAGACCATCACTCCTTTTTCGGAAGGGCGGGCTGTCGTATTGGATGACCGCGGCTTTCAGGTGATCGACGAGCAAGGAAATATTCTTACAGCAGCCCCTTACTCGTTTATCGGATCGTTCAAGGAAGGGCGGGCTGTGTTCAACCAGAGAGGGGAACAAGGCAAGTATCTGTACGGTTATCTGGACCGCAGCGGCAAGGAAGCTATACCGGGGCAGTACTTGGCAGCCAATGATTTTCAGGATGGAAAAGCGGTCGTGGAGGTCAAAGAAGGAGAGCATGCGCTGATTGACCGCAGCGGCAAGGTTTTGCAAAGCTATCCATACGCGTATGTGGGCCCGATGGGAGATGGGCTGCTCGCTTTTTCGGAGTCGCTGGACGGTCCCAAAGGGTATCTGGATGAAACAGGAAAAGTCGTCATTTCACCGCAATTTTCGGTAGCATTGCCGTTTGAAGAGGGGAAAGCGGTGGTCAACGCTTCCAAGGATTTTTCCGAGAATCTGTACGGTCTGATCGACAAGTCGGGCAGCTATCTGATCCCGCCCAAATACAACGATATCCAGCTTTTAGGGGAGGGCCGGGCAGCCGTGGGCAAGGCGCTGAATCCCGGCAAGCCGTATTTTGGTTCCATTTATGCGATTGCCGACACCAATGGGCCGCTGCTGACCGATTTTCTCTACACGGAGGTAGCCGAATACAAAGAAGGAGTGGCCTCCGTGACGGACGGAACCCGCACCTTCTTTATTGACCGAAATGGACAGATCGTCAAAAATCTGCCCGTGGTGGCCGGTAGAGGGACACTGACACTGAAGGGGGGCGTCGTCAGGGCGGATATTGATCAAAGAGTCGCCTATTATGACCGCAGCGGAAATATCATCTGGAAGCAAAATACGATCATCCCGCTGAAAGAACCGTATCGCGTGATCGAGCATAAATACGCGCCCAACAAAGATTATCTGGTCTATTATCCGGAGATCAAGGGAATGGCCAACCGAGCTGCACAGGAAGCCGTTAACCAAAGGCTCAAGGAGCTGTCGCAAATCAAGCCGATCGAGCGAAATGTGCAGCTGGACGCCAGCTATTTCGGCGATTTTTCCGTTTCCTTTTTCAAAAACCGGCTGGTTCAGCTAGAGCTGACGGGCTACAATTACCCATTCGGGGCTGCCCACGGAATGCCTACGAAATACTATGTGCCGATCGATCTGGTCAGCGGGACGATTTACAGTCTGAAGGCTCTGTTTAAGCCCGGCAGTGATTACGTCAGCGTACTGAGCGAGATTGTCGCCAAGCAGATTAAAAATGATCCTCAGTACTCGTATGTGTTCGAGGGCAGCTACAAAGGTATCAGCGCTGACCAGCCCTTCTATGTGAAGGAGGACGCTCTTTATCTCTACTTCGCGCCTTATGAGATTGCCCCTTATGCAGCCGGCTTCCCTACCTTTCGCATCCCGTTCCCTCAAATCTCCAGCATCATCGACGAGAACGGAGAGTTTTGGAAAGCATTCCATTAACCCCATGAATAGCGTAGACCATCTATTCTGAAAAGGATATGATAGGTTCAAAGGGACCGCGGCGATGGCCTCGGATATCCGGTAGGCTCTCAGAGGGCAAAGAAGCAAGCAGTGGAGGGGTACAGAATGGATGTATGCGCGCTGTCAGAAGCAATCCGCGAGAAAAAGCTGTCGCCTGTCGAATTGGTCGATCAGACGCTCAGCGCTATAGAGAAACAAAATGAGATCGTGAACGCCTATATTACCGTGTGTGCGGAATCGGCTCGTCAGGAGGCAGCGAAAGCGGAAGCGGCCATTATGCGGGGGGAATGGAAAGGAATCTGGCACGGGATTCCTGTGGCCATCAAGGACATGATCTTTACCCGAGGCGTTCGGACGACGATGGGTTCCAAAATCTATGAAAACCACATTCCCGCATACAGCGCGACGGTGGTAGAGAAGTGGCAGGAAGCGGGCGCCATCCTGATCGGGAAAACCAATACGCATGAATTTGCCTACGGTCCGACAGGTGACAAATCGTATTTTGGACCGTCTCGCAATCCATACGACCCGAGAAAAATTACGGGCGGTTCCAGCGGCGGTTCCGGGGCGGCAGTAGCGGCAGAGATGGCTCTGGCCGCACTTGGCACGGACACCGGGGGATCGGTTCGGATTCCGGCTGCAGCCTGCGGCATCGTCGGCATGAAGCCCACCTTTGGACTCGTCAGCAAATACGGTGCCTTTGATCTCGCCTATACCCTCGACCACGTCGGTCCGATGACCAAAAGCGTCAGGGATAATGCCAGCCTGTTGAATCTGCTTGCGGGCAGCGATCCGAATGATCCCTATTCCACATCCCGTCCGGCGGAAGACTTTACCCGTCTGCTCGGGGAAAGTCTTCGGGGAAAGGTCATTGGCATCCCGGGCTGGTATTACCAGCATGTTGAGGAAGAAATCCGGCAGGCACTTCAGCAGGTGTGCCAGGTCTATCGCGATCTCGGAGCAGAAGTGCGCGAAGTAGAGCTTCCAGGGATCGATGAATTGCTGAACGGACAGCGGATTACGATTCAATCCGAGGCTGCCGCGATTCATGAACATACCTTGAAGCATCACGTCGATGAGTTGGATGGGGAAGTGCGGGAGCGTCTCGCAGATAGTGTGGAAATCCGAGGCTATCAGTACGTCCAGGTGCAGCAGCGCCGAAGCATGCTGACCGCGCAGTTCAACGAAGTGTTTGCAGGGGTAGACGTTCTGTTGACGCCGACACTGCCGATCTTGCCGACCGATATCGGTCAACGGGAGATCATGATCGGCGATCACCCGGACGGCGTACGGCCAGCCCTTCTGCGGCTCACATCGCCGACCAACTTTACTGGCAACCCCAGCTTATCTGTGCCATGCGGTTTCTCACAGACAGGCTTGCCAATCGGCTTTCAATTGATTGGAGCGCATGGACAGGAAGCCAAGCTTTATCAATATGGCCATGCCTACGAAAGCGAGACCTGCTAAAGCAGCAAGCGGAACTGATCGGGCAGGCACCTGACCGATAGGGTGATTTTTCCTGATCAGGAAGTTGGAAGCAAGCAGGAAAGCTGTGTTTTCACAGCTTTCTTTCCCTGTATGCAATAAGTGTTACACGCTTGTCCCTCATCAAAGGAGAGTGATGAAAAAAAGAAACCCCCTTTAAAAAGGGGTTTCTTTTTTTACGTAAAGGGAAAAATTGTATGAGTAGTGGCATGACGTACAATGTTTGTTGTACGACAAAATTCAGCAAAATTCACTCCAATTATAGATAATTGTTCCAGTTGAATCAACTACATAAGTTCTTTTTTACTGCGTCTAAAGTCTTAAAGCATCTTGTAGACAATTTTCGAC